>JACMRS010000002.1 GCA_014376345.1 Bacteroidia bacterium
AAAAGCAACATTGCTGGCATGACCAGGACGTGCAGCCATAACCTGTGCGCGAATCGGCATACCTATCAATGCTAAATCTCCGATTAAATCCAGCAGTTTGTGTCTTGCAGGTTCGTTTTGAAATCTCAATTCAACATTATTTAAAATGCCTTCTTTACGTACTTCAATTTTGTCCTTATTGAACATTTTCGCAAGATGGTCCATCTCGCTTTCATCAACAGCACGGTCAACAATTACGATGGCATTATTCAAATCGCCACCTTTAATTAACCCATGGTTATACATCGTTTCAAGTTCGTGCAAAAAGCAAAATGTTCTGCAGCTTGAAATCTCATTTTTAAATTCTTTTATATCGGTAATGGTTGCATGCTGACTGCCAAGTACGGGTGAATTGTAATCCACCATTACTGTAAGTCTGTAATCATCCACTGGCATTGCCACCATTTCAACACCGTTTTTTGCATCGTTATAATGCACATTGGCCGGAATTTCAAAATATTCTCTTTCGGCTTCCTGCTCAATAATTCCGGCTTCAATTAATTTGTCGACAAAAGGCCTTGAACTGCCATCCATTATCGGCATTTCCGGACCATCAATCTGCATCAGAACGTTATCTATTTCCAATCCAACAAGTGCTGCCAGAGTGTGTTCTACTGTAGCAATTCGTGCGCCGTCTTTTTCAAGTGTTGTGCCTCTGGAAGTGTCGACAACCAGGTCGCAGTCTGCTTCAATAATCGGCTGTCCTTCAAGGTCAGTTCTTTGAAATTTATAGCCATGATTTTCCGGTGCAGGGCAAAATGTTAAATTTACTTTAGCTCCTGTGTGCAGTCCCACTCCTGAAACCGTAAACGATTTCTTCAGGGTGGTTTGTTTCATTATTTTATCTAATGTTTTCACTCTTTTAGTTTAAGTGTTTAATGTTGTTCTTTTTCTTTGTGCTTCGATTCAAGTGCTCTGATTCGCAATTCCAACTCAGGAAGTTGTCGCTCCAAAACCCTTGCTTTAAGTGCTTGTTTTATTGGCATTGTTGGTGAACCTGCAAATTGCTGTCCTTCAACAGTTATGCTTTTTGTAATTCCACTCTGACCGCCAAATTGTGATTTATCTGCAATAGTAATATGACCTACAAATCCAACCTGAGCAGCAATCATACAATATTTGCCGATTTTAGTACTTCCTGCAACACCAGTTTGCGCAGCAATAACTGTATGCTGATCAATTTCTGCATTGTGACCAATTTGCACTAAATTATCAAGTTTAACACCTTTACGGATAATCGTACTGCCCATTGTGGCACGGTCGATGCAGGTGTTTGCACCAATTTCGATGTTGTCTCCAACAATAACATTTCCCGTTTGTGGAATTTTAGCATAGCTGCCATCCGGAGTAGGGGCAAAGCCAAATCCGTCTGCGCCAATTACTGATCCTGCATGAATGATGCAATTGTTCCCGATTATACAGCCCGAATAAATTTTAACTCCCGGATACAGAATACAGTTGTTTCCGATAGTTGCACCCCTGCCAATATAAACCTGCGGATAAAGCTGTGTACCTTTGCCAATTTTTGAATTTTCTTCAATTACTGTAAATGCTCCAACATAAATATCTTCTGCTAATTCAGCTTTAGGACTGACAAATGCATTAATTTCAATTCCTGATCTTTTAACATGGGGGTTGAAATATTTATCGAGCACCATACAAAAGCCATAGTAAGGAATATCATGCCTGATGAGGGTCATGTTTACGGGTTTGTCAATTACAATATCATTTCCGATAATAACAACGGCAGCCTTAGTGGTGTATAGATTTGGCGTGTATTTAGGATTCGAAAGAAAGGCTAAATCCTCAGCGCCGGCATCTTCTATTTTCGCAACTGCGTTGATAGTTTTAGATTCATCGCCTTCGATTTTACCATTTATTAATTTTGCTATTTCCCCGGCTGTTATCACCATTAGTTACATTTTACCGTGCGAATTTAAGAATTATATATAGTAAATAAGAATTAAGAGATATAAATTATGGAGTCGAACGTGGAGAATTACGAATTAATAATTACGAATTAAGAAATTTAGGAGTAAGAAGAAGGCATTTACGAGTTTCGAGATTTTTAAAAGATGAATATAATTCTAAAATCAGAAATTCTAAAATCAGAAATCCCAAAAATCAGAAATCAGAAAATCAGAAATCAGAAATTCTTTTGATCAGTCTTATCAATTACGAAATTTAGGAGTAATCAGAAGGCAATTACGAGTTACGAGATTTTTATAAGATGAATATCATTCCAAAATCAGAAATTCTAAAATCAGAAATCTCAAAAATCAGAAATCAAAAAATCAGAAATCCCAAAAATCAGAAATCAGAAATCCTTTTGGTCAGTCTTTCCAGAGGTATTTGAATAAAACCACCCCGAGCCACATTACTGCAATATCCAATACCAATAATACAGCCCAATCCGTATAAATACTGTTTGTTTCGATGCCATCCATAGCTTTTTTAGATGCTTTTATGCCAACTAATATCAAAGGAATAATAACTGGCAGACTCAAAATAGGCATTAATAAAGTAGCATTGTCTGTTTTGCCTGCAATTGCACTGATAAGGGTGTAAACTATTGAAATACCTGTTGAGGTGAGTAAAATTGTAATAATATAGCGTCCCGGCATTTGCATATAATTGCCCATTAAAAGTGTGTAAGCGATAAGGCAGCAAAGTGATAAGATCATCATCAGTATTGCGTTTGAGATCATTTTGCCGAGAATGAAACTGTCAGGTTTTACGAGTTGATAATAATAGAGATAGCTTCCACGACCAGTCCCGATAAAGCTTTTGCTGATGCCCTGAAGGGTTGTAAAAATCAAAATCAGCCAGTACATACTGTTCCAGGTTGGCCTGTCCATCACCTTAAATGATAGAAATGTAATGAAAACCGCTACCAGTATGTGCATAAGAACGCTTCCGGCGGTATATTTATAGCGCCATTCCAGCGATAATTGCTGTTTTACTAATATAAGTGTCTGACGGTATAAGTTCAATTGAAAAAAACTATTAATTTCGCAAAGTTAAAATTAAGTATCAGAATGCACAGCAAAATCGAACATCTTTCACAGAAAGAACAACAGCTTATATTAGATTCACCATTATTGGTTACTGTATTAATAGCAGGAGCAGATGGTAATTTTGATGAAGCTGAGATCAAAACAGCCATTAAAATAATTCATACTAAATCGTATGCAGAAGAAAAAGATGTACGGGGAATCTTTAAAGACATTGACAGTCACAGTGAATCTGCAATTGATTCTCTTATTTATAGTATGCCAACCGATCTTACCAGTCGCACTGTTTCGATAACTCGTAAACTTGAAGAATTAAATGAAATAATGCCAAAACTTGAAGTGCAGTTCGCTAAAGATCTTTATAAAAGTCTTCGTGAACTTGCTTATTATATTGGCCATTCTCATGATTCAATTTTAGGAATTGGATTTAATTTAAAAGTAAAAAAGGATCTTCTCCATCTTGATATGATTCAGGAGCCTTTCCACAATCATTAGGCCTTAAGCCACTATGATAAAAAAAATATTAATTGCCAACCGTGGAGAAATCGCCATCAGGGTGATGCGTACCTGCCGTGAAATGGGTATTCAGACTGTCGCAGTTTATTCTGAGGCCGATCGCAATGCGCTGCATGTCAGATATGCTGATGAGGCGTTTTTGCTCGGGCCACCTCCAAGTCGTGAATCTTACCTTCTCGATGATAAAATTATTGAGATTTGTAAAGCAAATAATGTTGATGCGGTTCATCCTGGCTATGGATTTTTAAGTGAAAGGGCTGAATTTGCAAGAAAACTTAAAGCTGCTAATATTATTCTCATTGGTCCTTCTGCTGAAAGTATGGAAATAATGGGAGATAAAATTACAAGCAAGCAAGCAGTTGCTAAGTTTGGTGTGCCATTAGTTCCGGGAATTAACGAAGCAGTGGCCGATGTTGAGGCAGCTTTGAAAGTAGCTGTTGAAATAGGTTTTCCTGTTTTGATAAAAGCAAGTGCCGGCGGTGGTGGTAAGGGAATGCGAATTGTTGAAAATACGGAAGAGTTTGAAAGTCAGATGCAGATGGCTCAGAGTGAAGCATTAAGTTCATTCGGAGACAGCAGCGTTTTTATTGAAAAATACGTAACAAAGCCAAGGCATATTGAAATTCAGCTTATGGCTGATAACCATGGTAATGTTTGTTATCTTTTCG
>JACMRS010000267.1 GCA_014376345.1 Bacteroidia bacterium
CTACCGCGAAGCACTTAAAAAGTTTTATCTGGCAGAAAACATTCACGTCAATTGAGCGAAAAAGGAGAAATACATTCTGGTAGCTGGGTAAAGAAAATCAGCAAAAACGGCAAATGGTATTTGCTGACGAGCATCTTTACCAAGGGTGCAGCATTAGTTTTATTACCAGTTTATGTATCATATTTAACTAAGGAAGAGATCGGTGTTTTCACAACACTCACAAGCATTGGCATGTATTTACCGATATTTATTTCATTTGCTCTTGAATCTTCATTTTACAAATTTTTTCATACCAATAAAGATCCTGTATTCAGGCAAAGACTTTTTTCAACCGTATTCTGGTTTGTTTTAGCAAGTGGATTAATAGTAATTTCTCTCTTTTGCCTGAGCACCCATTTTTGGCTTTATAAAGCATACAAGATACAAGCTTTTCCTTATGCCTATCTTTATTTTATACCCTTACTTGCCTTGCAACTAGCCAATCTGGGCGTGCTTTATTTAAGTCAGAATCTACAAGCCAAACAAATTTCTGTATTGCAAATTGTTACGGCAATTTTAGGAATTGCTATCGGAATGGTTCTTCTTATTCCATTGAAAATGGGTGTAACGGCACGAATCATGACAGAAAGCAGTAAATTTATTCTGATGCTGATTGGCGTTATCTGGTTTTTCAGAAAAAATAATATTTTGCATTTAGTATTTGACAGACAGATACTGAAACAATGTTTTAAGTTTTCATTTCCATTGATTCCAAATGCATTAGGACCGATAATTATTACCTCTGCAGCTTCTCTTATTATTGCAAATAAAGAAGGTTTAAATACCGCTGCAGTTTATGGATTGGCAGTGAATATTGCCTTGTTACTTTATTATGTTCAAGATTCGATTACTCAGGTTTTGATTCCGGTTATTAGTTCATCTCTTGTTAACGAAGAAGCTATTGCCCGCAAGAAAATAGCAGAATTTTCATTGCTTTTGATGGTGGTAATGCTGGCAGCTGATGCGTTTTTACTGACTTATGGAAAACAACTGGTTAAAATATTTGCAAACAGAGGTTTCCTTGATTCAGCATCTTTGATTGGCACTTTAGGACTGGTGTATGTTTTAGGTGCTCAAAACAGATTGTACAATGCAATACTGATGTTTCACAGTAAAAACTGGTCTACCACACTATTTGTAATAATTTCTGCAGTTGTATTACTGGTTTTAAACCTTTGGCTTGTTCGGATTTATGGCTTTACAATTTCGCCATATATTTCTGTTTTCAGTGCTATTATTAATCTTGTTCTGGTGTTTTTTGCAGCAGTAAAATTAACACCTGTCAAACCTGATTTCAAAAAAATCGGGATTGTCGTTTCAGCATTTATTGTTTACGTAATTTCACTTGAATACACAGAAAAAATCATTCATTCAGATTATCTTTTCTTTGCTGTTAAAACAATAATGATGCTGACATTGGGCACAATTTTTATTGTTACCGGAAATTACTGGAAACCATTACTGGCTTTAGTTAAAGA
>JACMRS010000026.1 GCA_014376345.1 Bacteroidia bacterium
CCAGTTTTCAAGCTCATTCTGACTTTTAGAAAGATACCTTGCGATATACATCACCAAAGCTACTTTTGCAAGATCTGAAGGCTGAAAACTGATACCCAGAAATGACAGTCTTCGCGACGCATCATTTACATCATCCCCGATAAAAAGTGTGAGTATCAGCAAACCGATTGCAAGCCATACACCTAGCTGTGCAAGTCTTGAATAAATCCTGTAATCCAGAAGATGACAGAGATACATTAATGCCAGTCCTGCGAACAGAAACAGCGAATGCCTTATCACATAAAATTCTGTGTCTCCATGTTGTTTGACAAAAGCCAGAGAGCCCGTAGCGCTGTAAACAGCGAGCATACCGATAAGCGACAGTATAAATACCGCGAACCAGATATAAGGATCACCTCTGAAATATTTTTGCCAGACTTTAATAGACATTTACAATTTATTAAAGATTTTTAACAGCAACTTTAAACTGCCATCCACGATCTTCATAGTTAGTGAACAAATCAAAACTTGCACAAGCAGGTGATAACAAAACTGTATCGCCTTTGTTAGAAAATTTACTTGCTACATGCACAGCTTCTTCAGCGCTCATTGTATTGATGATCAGGTCGACATGTTTTCCAAATGCTTCATGAATTTTAGAATTATCGATACCAAGACAAACGATAACTTTCACTTTATCTTTTACAAGAGGAATAAGTGCTGCATAATCATTACCTTTATCTACACCACCTGCTATCCAAACAACAGGGTTTTCCATGCTTTCAAGAGCATACCATGATGAATTGACGTTGGTAGCTTTTGAATCGTTGATGTACTCGACACCGCCGATTGTTGCAACATACTCAAGTCTGTGCTCCACATTTTGAAAATCAGTCAGGCTTTCGCGGATTACTTCTTTACGGATGTTTAGCGCGTTGGCCGCAATGGCCGCAGCCATGCTGTTGTAGCTGTTGTGGATGCCTTTTAAGGCGAAATCGTGTATTTGCATATTAAAATTGTTTTGGGGGTTTTCTTTTGAAATAAAATGACAGGTTCCGTCTTGCGCAAAAGCGCCATCTGTAACTTCATGGTAATAACTGAAAGGAATCAGCTTCGCTTTAAGATCATGCTCAGTAAAATGCTCTGTGATTTCGTTGTCATCATCGCAATAAATAAAAATATCTTCAGCTGTTTGGTTGTCGCCAATCCTGAATTTTGAATTGCGGTAATTATTGAAATTGTAATCATATCTGTCGAGATGATCCGGTGTAATGTTGCAGAGTATAGCTATATGTGATCTGAAAGTGTAAGTATTGTCGAGCTGAAAGCTGCTTAGCTCTAAAACGTAATGGTCATGAGCGTTTTCAGCGACCTGTCTTGCAAAACTTTTACCGATATTTCCTCCAAGTCCGACATTGAAACCGGCTTTGGTAAGGATATGAAAAACCATCATTGTGGTAGTGGTTTTACCATTGGTACCTGTGATGCAAATGTGTTTAGCTTTTGAATAACGACCTGCAAATTCAATCTCTGAAATAATTGGAATACCGGCAGCTTTTGCTTTTACAACAATGTCTGCTTTATCAGGAATACCCGGACTTTTAATAATCTCAGAAGCGTTGAGAATCAGTTCTTCGGTGTGCTTATTTTGTTCCCATTTAACACCGATGCTATTAAGCTCTTCACTGTATTTTTCTTTAATCGCACCTTTGTCTGAAACGAAAACATCAAAGCCTTTTTTTACAGCAAGCACAGCGCTGCCCGTACCGCTTTCGCCGGCACCGAGTATCACTATTCTGTTGTTTGCTGTTGTCATTTTTATCTTAGCTTTAAAGTAATGAAAGTGAGAATTGCAAGAAAAATTCCGATGATCCAGAAGCGTGTTACAATTTTAGCTTCATGAAAACCGCGTTTCTGAAAATGGTGGTGAATAGGTGACATTAAGAATATCCTTTTACCTTCTCCTGATTTTCTTTTGGTATATTTAAAGTAAGCAACCTGAATGATCACGCTTAAATTTTCTACTAAAAATATGCCGCAGAGTATTGGAATCAATAATTCTTTTCTGATTACCAAAGCAAAAACAGCTATGATACCTCCGAGTGTCAGACTTCCGGTATCGCCCATAAACACTTGCGCCGGATAACTGTTGTACCATAAAAAGCCAATGCAGGCTCCAACGAATGCGCCTGCAAAAACCATCAGCTCACCAAGAAAAGGGATGTACATAATGTTGAGATAATTTGCAAAAAGTATACTGCCTGATAAGTATGCAAGCAGTCCTAATGTAAGTCCGATAATTGCAGAAGTGCCGGCCGCAAGTCCATCTATTCCGTCTGTAATATTGGCACCGTTTGATACAGCTGTAATAATAAATATTGCGATGATAGTATAAAGCAACCAGGCATATTTTTCACCCGCTTCACCCATCCAGCCTAACATTGAACGGTAATCAAATTCGCTTGTTTTTAAAAACGGAATGGTCGTTTTAGTTGACTTTTCACTGGTAAAATAAAGTCTTTCGCTCTGATACATTTTCTTTCCCATTTTTGCAGTATCTAATCCTGCAGTTTGAGCCTGAGCCGCTGTATAATGGTTATGTACTACTACTGCATTATTGAAATAAAGAGTA
Organism: Bacteroidia bacterium; assembly: GCA_014376345.1. Taxonomy (GTDB): domain Bacteria; phylum Bacteroidota; class Bacteroidia; order NS11-12g; family UBA955; genus JACMRS01. The sequence continues at coordinate 2,612 of JACMRS010000026.1, forward strand.
AGTCCGACAATTAATCCCAATCCAATTTGTCCCAGAATTTTAAATTTTCCTGAGAGGCCTGCTTTATCTTTTTTGAAAACTTTAATGTAATCATCAATAAATCCAATCATGCCAAGCCATACAGTAGCAACAATCATGAGTATGATATAAACATTAGTAAGTTTGGCAAATAAAAGTGTTGGAATTAATATCGCACCTATGATAATTAATCCACCCATTGTTGGTGTGCCGCGCTTTTTTTCTTCACCCTGAAGACCAAGATCACGAATGGTTTCAGATACTTGTTTTCTGTGCAGCCAGTCAATCAGCTTTCGTCCGAAAACGGCTGAAATCAACAGAGAAACTATAATTGCAAGTGCAGCACGGAACGTGATGTATTGCCATACACCGGCTCCTATAAAATTGAAGTGCTCATCGAGATATTTGAACAGGTGGTATAACATTATATTCCTTGATTAAAAAGTTCGGTTAAAATTTTTCTGTCATCAAAAGGATGCTTTTCACCCTTTATTTCCTGATAAGCCTCGTGACCTTTTCCTGCTATTAAAATAATATCACCCGGCTTGCTTAGCATCACTGCTGTTTTAATTGCTTCCTTTCTGTCGGTAATTGAAAGTGTTTTTTTATAATTCATCGCATCAACACCTTCCATCATTTCAGCAATTATTATACTTGGCTCTTCATCCCTCGGATTGTCGCTAGTCAGTATTACTTTATCACTTCCTTCAACTGCAACCTTTGCCATTACAGGTCGTTTTGCTTTGTCTCTATTGCCACCGCATCCAATAACTGTTATCAGCTGTTCGTTTCTGCTCCTTATTTCATTGATAGTTTTGATAACATTATCAAGCGCATCAGGTGTGTGTGCGTAATCTACAATTCCTGTAATTTTACCTGCCGAACGGTACACTTCAAACCTGCCATTCACTCTTCCGAGTAAAGTCATTTTTGTAATAATATCCATCCTAGGAACATCAAGAATAAATGCTGTTGCATACACTGCCAGAATATTATAAGCATTAAAATTGCCTACCATATTAAACCATGCTTCATCTTCATCAATCTTTAAAAGCATGCCATTGAAATCACTTTCAAGAACCTTTAATCTGAAGTCTGCCATGGTGCGCAGTGAATATGAATATTTAGATGCTTTAGTATTCTGAAGCATCACCATACCATTTTTATCATCCCTGTTTGTCAATGCAAATGCATCTCTTCC
>JACMRS010000268.1 GCA_014376345.1 Bacteroidia bacterium
CTCTCCCATAGCCCAATCGTATGAATCTTTGCCGATCATCTCAACACGTGCTTCATAAATCTGCTGCACTTTTTTTATTGGAAGATTGTCTTCCGGTATCCGGTTGATTTCCTTTGCAAGTTCAAGCCATCTTTTTTTGTTAAATTTAGTACCATCAGAAGAAATAAAATCTTCAGCTTTTGCAAACCTGTAATCTTTCCAGATGTTTTCAGTTGTATCTTTTCTTTTAATAGACTTTTCTTCCTTTTTAACACCTTCAAGTGTTTGCTGCAAAAGAGTTTTGAAACGGTCTTCCATTTCTTTAGCAAGCTCGGCATCAATATCGCCTCTTTCTATAAGCTGTTGCTTATATATTTCTCTGGGATTCTGATGTGTTGCAATTGCTTTGTAAAGCAATGGCTGGGTAAAGCGTGGCTCATCACCCTCATTATGACCGTATTTACGGTACCCTAAAAGATCTATAAAAATATCAGACTTAAAGGCATTTCTGTAAGCCATGGCCATTTTAATAGTATGTACTACAGCCTCAACATCATCACCATTTACATGAAACACAGGACAGCTGGTAGTTTTAGCTACATCAGTACAATAAATACTGGTTCTGCCATCGGTATAGTTAGTAGTAAATCCGATCTGATTATTGGTGACAATATGAATAGTACCACCAACATTATTGGCTTCAAGACCACTCATTTGTAAAACTTCATAAACAATACCCTGACCACTAACCGCAGCATCACCATGAATCAGTATAGGGCAGATCTTATCTTGTTTGAAATTATATTTAAGGTCAATTTTAGCACGCACCATTCCTTTAACAACAGGATTGACAGCCTCAAGGTGCGAAGGATTTGGAGCTAGTGTTAAATGAACTTTTTTACCTGTTGTTGTTTCAAGATCGGTGCTATAGCCGAGGTGGTATTTAACATCTCCCTCAAACTGGTCATCCTGAAAAACTTTACCTTCAAACTCACTGAAAATTTCAGCATAAGTTTTATTGAAAATATTTGCCAGAACATTAAGTCTTCCCCTGTGCGCCATTCCAAGAACAAATTCTTCAACACCCAGTTCAGCTCCGTAATGCATTACTGAATCAAGTGCAGGAATAAGGCATTCTAATCCTTCAAGTGAAAAACGTTTTTGCCCTATAAACTTAGTATGCAGAAAATTTTCAAAAACAGTTGCCTGATTTAACTTGTTAAGACATTGCCTTTTTTCCTCAACTGTAAGTTTTGGTTGATTTTGAGTTGTTTCCATGAGGTTCCGCAGCCATTCAACTTTTTTAATATCACCAACATACATATACTCAGCACCGATGCTCTGGCAATATGTTTTATTGAGATGTTCAATAATATCTTTAAGCTTAGCTCCCGGCAAACCAATTTCATGTCCTGCATTAAAAGATGTTTCAAGATCTGATTCTGTCAAGCCGAAGTTAGAAATATCAAGAGTTGGCGTGTATTTCCTTCTCTCTCTTACCGGATTAGTATGTGTAAAAAGATGACCCCGGGTTCTATATCCATTTATCAGATTTAGAACATTAATTTCCTTTAAAGCATCTTCTGAAATTGCTTCAGAAGCAAGTCCTTTATCCTGACCAAGATCAAAGCCTTCGAAAAATTTCCTCCAGCCAAAATCTACAGATTCATTATCGCTCTGGTATTGTTTATAAAGATCGTCAATGTAATTAACGTCTGCATTGCTTAAGTATGAGTTTGGTAACATTAAATTTAAGTCTGACTGCGAAATTACAGCTAATTTTTCAAAAACTAAAAGAGAGATATAAGTTAATGTTTAAGAAATAACTTAAACAAACCATTAATAATTGCTTATAAATGCTTATTTAACCGTTTATTTGTTTACATTCGCAATCAATCCAAGAATTATAATGATTAGAAACTATACTTTTTCTGTATTATTCTTATTTTGTTTAACTTTCTTTTCCTGCAAAAAAGATCCTGCGGTAATTAATGGAAATACTCCGGCAGATTACAGTGGCATTGCTACAATCAGAGTTGAAAATTATATCAACAGAATGTACATTGATTTACTGGGAAGAGTGCCACTGCAGACAGAAAGCACAAGAGATCTGGCATGGTTACGTGCAAACAATCTTTCACTTAAAAGTCGCGATTCTCTCATAACCAGATTGCAGACAGATTCAACTTTTACTCCGGGTGATTCTTCTTATCGCAGAGCTTATTATCAGCGTATTTATGATTTGAGTAAAGCACGTTTTATGGAAGGTGCTTCTGAAGATGAAATTGGTGAAAAAGTAGGTCCTTTATATTTTGGAAAGGAAGTTGCAAGAGTTAAGGGTGATTCAATTGGTGTATTCAAGGCTCAGGAAGAAATTGACAGATATGAAGACATTTCAAGAAGCAACAGGCAATATGAACATCATTCTATCA
>JACMRS010000269.1 GCA_014376345.1 Bacteroidia bacterium
ACCGTTTTTTTCAGTGCCTAAAATTGAACCATCATGCAGCTTAAAGTTTTTAGCAGCCATAGCATGCATATATTCATCTACCCAAAGCGTCAGATAGCCAATATTATAAAATCTAACTATAAATCCAATAATAGAAATTGCAATCACAATATGCCAGGCATATTTTTCTAACAATGAATCACCCTGAATGGTTTTAACACCCGCCAACGAAGGCCTTTGTACAGATTTTGGGTTGGTGAAAGACTGGTTCTTTTTTGTAGCCATTTTTATTTAAATCTGTTGCCAAATAAATATTCTTTTAATATATTAAGCGTTTGCTTTATTGTTTTTGAAACATTCATTTTGCTGTCTCCCTGTTTTAAATCGTAACGCAATATCATTGGTACTTCATTAATAACCGGTTTTAACGTATTCAGTTTTAGCAAAATTTCAATCATACAGCCAAATCCTCTTTCTTCAATTAGCTTATCGCCATATTTTTCAATTCCTCTTTTTAATAAAGAAGCTTTATAAGCCCTGAATCCACAGGTATAATCCTTAACACCTTCTATTCCTACAAAAACCATAAAGATAGAACCTGCCATAAAACTTGTAAATTTTCTGAAACGCGTCAGTCCAAGTATACGTGAACCCTCCCTGTAACGAGAAGCAATAACCAACTCACTGCCTTCGTGAATCTGAGAAACCATGCGCTTTATAAGGTTAGGATTCTGACTGTTGTCTGCATCTAGCGTAACCACAACATCAGTATCCTCAAGGTCTTTAACAGCTTCAAAAAGTCCATCTTTAATCACTTTTCCCAGTCCGCCGTTTTCTTTAAAATCCAAAAGTCTGACAGGTACTTTGCCGGGAAAATTATTGACAACACCGGCGGTATTGTCTTTACTGCCATCATTCACAACAATCACTTCCAGGTTTAACCCGCAGTGACTATAGAAAAAATCTATTTCTTTAAGTAACTCAGGCAGCGACTCCTCCTCATTATAAGCAGGTAATACGATTTTAATTTTTTGCATCAGGTATAGGTTTTGTCTATAATGTCGAGGATTTGTTTCGAAGCAGTTCCATCTCCGTAAGGATTGTGAACCTCAGAAAATGATTTGTAATAAGTTTCATCGGTCATTAGTTTTTCCATCTCTGCAAAAATAAGGTTTGCATCCGTACCTACCAACTTTGCAGTTCCTGCCTCAACAGCTTCCGTTCTTTCGGTAACCTCACGCAGCACAAGTACAGGCTTTCCGAGCGAAGGTGCTTCTTCCTGAATACCGCCGGAATCTGTCAATACAAAATAACTTTTATTCATTAGCCACACCAGTTTGGGGTAATCCAACGGCGGAATAAGAGTAATATTAGGCTGATCTTTCAAAAGCGCTTCAGCAACCTGTTTTACATTCGGATTTAAATGGACAGGGTAAATAATAGAAGTGTCCGGATATTTCTGTGCAAATTTTAGAAGTGTTCCAAAAATACGCTGCAATGGTTCACCGAAATTCTCGCGTCGGTGACAGGTTACAAGTACTATTTTTTTAGTCAGATCAAAATCCTTGAAATAATCGAAATATGTCTGCTCGCCCTTTTCCTTTATAATATTCAAGCACAAATAAAGTGCGTCTATAACAGTGTTTCCGGTAACAAATACGTTTTTCGTAATGTTTTCCTGCGCCAAATGCTTTGCTGCAAGCGGGGTAGGTGCAAAATGAAAATGAACCAAATTTGAAGTTAGAATGCGGTTGGCTTCTTCAGGAAAAGGACTGTAAAGGTCATGACTTCGAAGCCCGGCTTCAATATGTGCAATTTTAATTTTATGATAAAAAGAAACAATCGAAGCTGCCAGAACTGTTGTGGTATCGCCTTGCACAAATACCAGATCGGGCTTTTCTAAACCGATAATCTCATCGAGTTTTGCAATAATTTTGGAGGTTAAAGACGAAAGTGTCTGATCAGGAGTCATCAGATCCAGGTTGTATTTCACCGGAATTTCAAAAAAATCAACAACCTGCATCAGCATTTCCCGGTGCTGCCCGGTAAGGCAAACCATGCATTCGTAACGTCCACTTCTTTCAAAAGCTTTAATAAGAGGAGCCATTTTAATAGCTTCCGGCCTTGTGCCAAATATAAATGCAACTTTTTTCACAACAGTTTGCAAATTTGTTCATTTTTTATAGAAAAAAAAGATTTTAATTCAAATTAGCTATATAATGACCAAATAAGGTGTTGAGTTTGGCATAAACAAGAAAAAAATGCGGGCGTAACCCCGGCCGAAGAGTAAGTATCGTAAATCGGTTAATGTCAAAGCGGCCGGGGTCGCGCTTTCCACTGCAATCTTTTTGCTGAAAAAGCAAAAAGGATTTCCGTTGCAATCGCTTACGCGGGTTGCAAGCCATTTAATTGTTAAATTTATGCCTGATAAATGAGAATTAATTTTTACTATTATTTATAGTATGTAAAATTTTTCTTTTTCTGCACTCCTGATCATCGATCCAATACAATTTTAAATCTTCTAATTTAAAAATAGCTTTTCCATCTATTAATCCTTCTACATCAATAGTTATTACAGAAAAATTATCTTCATCACACCATTCTATAAAACCAAAATAAATTTCATCACTGGTTAATTCAAACTTGATTAAGTAATCTTTGTTACCAATAAAGCTTTCAAACAGATTTGAAAAACTTTCTAAATGTTCACTATTTTTATTCATTAAGAAAGTCTGACTATTGATTTCATTCTGATTATTTATAAAGTATTGTATTCCTTTTAAATAACCTGTTTCTTTTTCAAAGTATTGGATATCTGAAATTTTATGAACCAGAATGCCATCATTAACTCCGAATTTAGAATAATGCTGAATAATAACAAAGGTTTCATTGTAATCTAAGATATATCCGCAATAGAATCCATTTTCTGAGCCGTAAAAATTAAAACCGATTAAATTTTTTGTTTCTTTTGATTTTTGTAATAAGTCGAATATCATTTTATTCTAATTTGATTTTGGTATTTGGCTTTTAATTTCTAACGCTGTCAAAGTATCTGTTAAAAATAGAACAACAGTTATTCCATAAAAAATATTGAATATTTTTGTTAATCCAGATGATTGCATGACATTAAGTGCAGTTTTACAACAAAAGCATTAATTCGCCATGTCGCTGAAAAACTGAAGCCTCATCAATTGTAACTCCTCAAAACTAAAGTCATTGTCGAAATCAAGCACAGCCTGGTTCAGATCATCTTCCTCGCATTTCTTAAAGTAATCAACGATCTCAAGCTGATATTCATCCTCAATAAGTTCATCAATACAATAATGAAGATCAAGCTTGGTGCCAAGTGTTACCATTGTTTCAAGTTCGTCCATCAACTCCTGATAAGGCATTCCGTTTGAACGTGCAATATCAGTAATCGCCATTTTTTTATCAATATTTTGAATAATGGCAATCTTTTTCTTTGACTTTTCACCTGAGGTTTTTACAGTAATATCGTCGGGCCTCTCAATATTGTTGGTTTTTACAAATTGATCAATATAGTCAATGAATTGTTGCCCGAATTTCAAAGCTTTATTTTTACCGACACCATGAATTTTTTCAAGCTCGTCCATTGTGATAGGATACTTGGTAGCCATATCCTCAAGTGATGGATCCTGAAAAATAACATAAGGGGGTAATCCAACTTCTTTAGACACACTCTTACGAAGGTCCTTCAAATCGCGGAACAATTCTTCGTCACAAATGCTTTCAGCAATTGCATTTTCAAATTCATCGTCGCTTACAAAGTCAAACACAGTATCCATTGCCATTTCATGTGTTCCAGGAGTTTTAATTGCTTGTAAACCAGCTTCAGTAATGGTCAAAAGACCATATTTTTCTATATTCTTGCTAACAAGATTATTTAACAAACCAATTCTGAAAATACCTTTCCAGAATATTTTATCTTTTTCTTTACCGCAACCAAAAAGCGCGAATTTATCGTGTCCGTGGTCTTTTACCTGGTCTGTTTTCTTTCCTGTTATAATATTAACAAGATGCGTCAGGTCAAATTCACCTTTAATTGTGCTAAGTACCTGAAGAGATTGTGTTACTTCATGTGAAACATCAGTTTTTGGCTTAGGATGTCTGCAATTGTCGCACATCTCACAGTTGTCCTTCGGATAATCTTCACCAAAATAATGCAACAGCATTTTTCTGCGGCACTGACTGCTTTCAGAAAAAGCACTGGTTTCTGCTAACAACTGCGTGCCGATCTCACGTTCGGCTACAGGCTTGTCCTTCATAAACTTCTCAAGCTTTTCAATGTCGCTCGGATTGTAAAAAAGGATGCAATCACCTTCAAGTCCGTCTCTGCCGCCACGTCCGGTTTCCTGATAATAACCTTCAAGACTTTTCGGCACATCATAATGTATTACAAACCTGACATCGGGTTTGTCAATACCCATTCCAAATGCAATAGTTGCAACTATTACATCGCAATCTTCCATTAGGAAAGCATCCTGGTTAGAAGCTCTGGTTTTTGCATCTAATCCTGCGTGGTATGGTAAGGCTTTAACACCGTTAAGTACAAGCATTTCCGAGATTTCCTCAACGCGCTTGCGGCTTAGGCAATAAATAATACCCGATTTGTGGGTTCTGTTCTTAATATAAGAGATAATGCTTTTAGACACCAACTCTTTGCGGCCTTTTGGCCTTACATCGTAATAAAGATTCTGACGGTTAAAAGATGTTTTGTAAACAACGGCATCACCCATACCAAGGTTTTTTTGAATGTCAGATTGTACTTTCGGTGTTGCAGTAGCTGTAAGCGCCATCATTGGCACGTCATCTATCTCCTTCACCATTTGTTTAATACGTCTGTATTCCGGTCTGAAATCATGACCCCATTCGCTAATACAATGGGCCTCATCTACAGCCACAAATGATATTTTTATCTGCCTGAAAAATTCAATGCTCTCTTCTTTCTTAAGAGTTTCAGGGGCAACATACAAAAGCTTGGTTTTACCTGCAATGATATCCTCCTTAACTATATTGATTTCTGTTTTAGAAAGAGAAGAATTTAAAAAATGGGCAACACTGTCCTTTTCTGAAAAGCCACGAATGGCATCCACCTGATTTTTCATCAGCGCTATAAGTGGAGAAATTATTATAGCTGTTCCCTTCATCATCAGAGCCGGAAGCTGATAACATAAAGATTTACCTGCACCTGTTGGCATGATTACAAAGCAATCCTCACCTTTGAGGATGCTTTTTATCACTTTTTCCTGATTACCCTTAAAAGCATCAAAGCCGAAAAATTCTTTCAGCGCATCTTTTGGGTCTATCATACTTTCGATCATATTCACTTTATTTTATGGGGAAAAATATTTAATTTATTAAATACCGTACTAAATTAATACATTTCTATCTAATTATACAAGTCTTTAAGATAAAAAAAATTATTTTGCACCCTGTTTTGAAAAACTATTCAAATATAATCGCATTTGGTCGTAATACAATACGTACAGAACTGGAAAATTTACAGAATCTTGAAAATTTTGTAAATGAAGATTTCGCCCTTACAGTCAACCTGATACTCGATTCACACGGTCGGGTTGTAATTACAGGTATTGGAAAAAGCGCAATTATTGCTCAAAAAATCGTAGCCACCCTTAATTCAACAGGCACTCCTTCTATATTTATGCATGCTGCCGACGCCATTCATGGTGATTTAGGCATCATTCAGAAAGACGATATTGTAATTGCTATTTCAAAAAGTGGTAACACACCGGAAATTAAAGCACTTGCTCCCCTGTTAAGACAATTTGGAAATATCTTGATTGCAATGACAGGCAATATGAGTTCTGAACTGGCACTGGCAGCAGATCATATTTTAAATACAACTATTGAAAAGGAAGCCTGTCCACATAATCTTGCACCTACAACCAGCACAACTGCTCAGTTATTAATGGGTGATGCTCTGGCTGTGGCATTATTACAATGCAGAAATTTCACAAGTAGTGATTTTTCTAAATACCACCCCGGTGGTGCGCTTGGAAAAAGACTTTATCTGACAGTAAAAGATATTGCTTCAAAAAATGAAAAGCCATCTGTAAGTGCCGATTCTGGTATAAAAGAGGTTTTACTGGCAATTTCTTCCGGAAGACTTGGAGCTGTTGCTGTTATTGATAAAGATATTATTTCAGGAATTATTACTGACGGCGACATACGAAGGATGGCGGAAAAAAGTCTTAATTTTGAAGGCATAAAAGCAGGGGATATTATGGGAACTAATCCCCGGACAATTGAAGAAAACGAAATGGCAGTTCAGGCGGCAGAGATTTGCAGAAATACCAAAATCTCACAGATTATTGTAACCTCGTCTGGCAAATACGCCGGCATGGTTCATATTCACGACCTGAACAGAGAAGGACTGATGCAGCAATAAATGAAAAAAGGCGAAAACAATTATGCGGTCATTATGGCCGGTGGAATAGGCAGCCGTTTCTGGCCATTAAGTAAGAAAAATTATCCAAAGCAATTTCATGACATTTTGGGTGTCGGTAAATCATTGCTCAGGCTGACTTATGACAGGTTCGCTAAATTTTTTCCTAAAGAAAATATTTATGTGGTTACCAATAATTCATATTCTTTACTGGTTCACGACCATATTCCCGAGTTGCCTTTCAGTCAGATTATGACAGAACCGGCGGCAATGAATACAGCTCCCTGCGTTGCATATGCAGCGTTTAAACTTCTTGCAAAAAACCCTGAAGCAAATTGTGTTATCGCACCTTCAGACCATTTGATACTTGATGAAGATGCTTTTCGCAATGACATTTTGAATTGTCTTGATTTTACAAGTCATCACAATTCTCTGCTAACTTTAGGTATTAAACCAAATAGACCCGATACAGGTTATGGCTATATTCAATACCATGAAGAAGACCCGGTAAACGGTATACATAAAGTAAAAACATTTACAGAAAAACCCGACCTTAATCTGGCTCAGACTTTTCTTGATAGTGGTGATTTTCTTTGGAATTCTGGAATATTTATCTGGAAAGCACAGGATATTTTAGCAGAATTTGAACTTCTTCAGTCCGACATGTATGCTTTATTTAAAAAAGGCATGAAACACTACAATACACCCGAAGAAACTGCTTTCATCAATAAAATATACCCTCAGTGTAAAAGCATCTCTATTGATTATGGAATCATGGAAAAAGCTAAAAATGTCCATATAGTGCCGGCAGATTTTGGCTGGAGCGATCTGGGTACCTGGAAATCACTCTACGATTTGCGAAACAAAGATGAAAATCAGAATGTTTTGCACGGAAAAGTAATGGTATATAATACCAGTAATAGCCTTGTTGTTTCAGAAGGTTCTTCTGAAAAACTCATTGTAGTAGACGGATTAGAGAATGCAATAGTTATTGATACTCCCGAAGTGCTCTTAATCAGCAGTCTTGAAAAAGAACAAGAAGTAAGACAAATAGTTACAGATTTAAGAGAAATGTATAAAGGCAAGTATTCTTAAACCTCTTTTACAGTTTCATACTTAGTAAGAATTATTTCGCAGATTACTTTTACTACTATAAACAGAGACAGATAAATTTGAATGAATAGCATTTTATTGTCTTGAAAATTATCTTTAGTATTACTATAGATAACAGCACCTAATACAATGACAATGTGTAGGATAAGTGTTCTGGAATCAAAAATAGAATATTGATGAGGATCAGTTTTTTTAGAAACACCGGATATAATGTAATTAAACACGAAATCTATTAATAATGAAATACTAAATAATAAGGCAACAATATTGAATGAAGGATTCATAAATGCTATCAATTCGATGACATCGCCTGTACTATTTCCGTTTTCATTTCCTGCAAACGCTATAAATGCGAGTATAAATATCAGGTAAAAAACTAATACTCCGATTCGAATAAGAAGATAACGGATACCAATAGTGAATTTAGATTCGGTTTTCTGATCTTTATAAAGTTCGTCCTGATAATCTTTATTTGCAAAAATTATTTTAAAGAAAATGAAAAACGAAAGAATTAGTGATTCAAACCAGAAAAGATAGACGATATAAAAAATAGTCCAGCCCTGGTAGAAAACGCCCAATACAGGCAAAAGATTAAGAATAATAATATTAAAATAACCGATTGTTTTTTTATTCTTTCCCATTGAAATTACTCAAATGTTTCGGCTTTATAAATACTATATTTAGTAGCTCTTTTCCAGGGAAGAGAATTCATATATTCATGAAAATATAACTTAACCCGGTGATGTTCCATTTCCTTTAAACTGTCAAACAGATTTTTGTTATCCTTTTCTATCGAAAAATGCCAGTTCTCGGTACTTATTACTGATTCTCCCGGCTTGGTTATGCCGGCATTCAGTTCACCCTCAAAAGTCTTAAATAAATTGCCGTCAACCTTAATATTTACAAGGTAACCTGTTCGTATGCCGGTGCTTTTTTCATAATCGCTTAATACAATTATGAAAGTGGACATTACAACTACTAAAGATACCAGTAAGATATATTTTTTCATAAATCAGATTTTGCGTTTGTCAGAAAACCACTTCTGAACAAATGTCTGCCCACCGGGAGAGCTAAGATTAAAATCTTTTCCCAGCATGTAACTTTCAATAAATGGTTTGAATTTACTGAAGTTCGAATACTTTTCCTTGTTAAGACTTAAAACAGTTTTATTTTGAGCAAAAACTTTTTCTAACATCCCTTTTTTCTGCTGTTCAAATGCTGCTTTTCTGGCTTCACTAACCTGGGCAAGCATATCTATATCATAGGGTAGATAGCTGTCTAAAGTTTTTAGACCGTTGTTTAAATAAAAATGCTTGTTAAATTTATCTGCCTCACTTATATATGGATAAGTAAAATATTTCAGGGAATCTATCTGAGACTCATTCCCTCTTGATATCCTGTCTATAGCGCAAACAGGAGGAAGATTAAAATTGAGCAGGTAAAATAATGACCGGTGCATTGGGTGAGCCAATACATTACTTCTGCCATTGTCGGTAACAATAATAGAAACCTCGCAACCGGTACCTTTTATTTTCCCGGGCCTGGTCAATATTTCGAATGGATATTGCAACTCTCCGCGCTCAAAAGTGGCATAAAGCATTTTTGAAAGTCCTAATTCGCTCTGAGAGGCAATTACCTGATCAATTCCGGCAATAACGATAAGTTTTTTACAGCCTGTCAATTGTTTATAGGCCAGTTCTGAATCCAACGCAATAAAAATGTTGCCGGTATTTGCAATAATAAATTTAGAACTTACAACTACTACGTCTACAATCTGATCCGCATGTTCCTGAGGTTTAATTTTAGAACCGGCAGTGATTTCTTTTATTAAAGGACTTTCGATAAATGAAATTTTTTCTGATACGGATGTTTTCTTTTCAATAATCTCAACAACTTCTGAAGCATTGTTTGCCCAATGGATAATGTTATCAGTTTTCTTAACACTTGTTTCAAACTCGAATAAATGCTTATCCAAAGCTTCTACAGCCTTCCACCTAAGATAGGTAAGCCTTTTTTTTGCAAGCTCTATATTTGCATAAAGAGAAAGTGTTTCACCAAGCCTTAATTTGTAAAGCTTATTATTGTCCGTATATGCTTCAATTCCCGACACTAAATATCATATTATCAATCAACCGTACACCATCTATGTAAGCTGCAGTCAAAATAATATGTTTTTCTTCGGGCTTCCAAGCTTTTAATACTAACATAGTGTTAGGATCTGCAATTTTGAAGTATTCAACCTCAAAACCTTTTTCCTCCAAAGCCTTTATTGCCAGTTTTTCGTATTGTTCTGGTAGCAATGAAAAATCCGAGGATGCAATTTTCATCATTTGTTTATTTATTTCTGTTGCAGTCTGTCTTCCTTCTTTTGTAAGTCTTACGTTTCTAGAGCTCATTGCAAGTCCATCCTTTTCTCGGAATATAGGGCAAAATACGATTTCAATATTTTGAAAAGATTGTTTTGCAAGCTCTTTTACCACCAGACATTGCTGGTAATCTTTCAGTCCGAAATATGCCTTATGGGGCTTCACGATGTCAAAAAGTCTGGAAACTACCTGTATAACGCCGTCAAAATGCCCGGGCCTGTATTCACCTTCAAAAATAGTAGCAAGCGGTCCTAAGTCTAAAGATACCGGCTCAAAAGTAGAAGGATAGATGTCGTCTACTGAAGGAATATACAGAAAGTCGCATCCGGTTTTTTCCAGAAGTGCGGCATCTTTTTCATTGTCAGAAGGATATTTTGCTAAATCTTCCTTGTTGTTAAACTGTTTTGGATTGACAAAAACAGATGCTACGACAATATCGCATTGTTGCTGCGCGGTTTTGATAAGTTCCAGATGACCCTTATGCAATGCGCCCATTGTAGGGACAAATCCAATTGATTTACCCTGATTGCGTAATTCAGAAAGTGTTTCTGACAGATACTTGCTATAATAAAAAATTTTCAATTTTCAAAATGCTAAAACATTGGCAAATAAAGGGTTTTCTAAATATAATTTGCATAAATTGACATTTTTTATTAGTATCTTTGTACTTACTATACTTTCACACACTAAAAAAATTATACACAACATGGGAATTACAAAGAAAAAAGTGCTGTTTGTTTCTTCGGAAATGAGCCCGTATCTGGAAGAGTCTCCAATGGCTGCTATCGCAAGACACCTGCCACAAGCTATCCAGGAAAAGGAAAATGAGATCCGTATTCTCGTTCCGCGCTTTGGTGTCATCAATGAAAGACGCAACCGTCTTCATGAAGTTGTAAGGCTTTCGGGCATCAACATCTCAATTGATGATAATGATAATCCTCTGGTTATTAAAGTTGCTTCTATTCCTGAAGCACGCATGCAGGTTTATTTTCTTGACAATGAAGATTATTTTCACAGAAAGTATATCTACAAAGATCAGGATAATAAGTTTTTTAAAGACAACGACGAACGCACCATCTTCTTTTGTAAAGGTGTTCTTGAAACCGTAAAAAAACTTGGTTGGGCACCTGATATTATTCATTGCCAAGGCTGGATGACAAGTCTTATTCCTTTGTATCTTAAAACTATTTACAAAGACGAGCCTGTATTTAAAAATTCAAAAGTAGTTTACTCTGTATTTACAGGTGACACAAACGACAGTCTTGGAAAAGATTTTGCCCGCAAAGCAACTCTTAATGAACTTGAAGATGTACAACTTGAAGCTTTCGGTAAAGCAGACTGTAACAGCCTGCATATCGGTGGTATCACACATGCAGATGGCGTTGTTACTTCTATAGGTATTGATCCGGAAGTTCAAAAACATATTTCTGATAAAATGCACATGCAGCATTCTGAAACAGAATACACAGAAAAATATGGCGAGTTTTACGAAAGCCTGCTTAATTCATCCAAATAAAGAATTAAAAGATTGCGCTTAACCTGCCTTCTTATCATATCATTCCTGCTGCTTACCGGCCCCGGCTGTAAAAAGCGGCAGGATAATATTTACCTGAATTCGGTAGAGTCCGGAACAGGTGGTAATGTTCAGTTTACTGATACATTTACAATTAATGCCCGGACAATCAGAGAAGACAGTCTTAAAACCGACAGTCTTAATTATAATCTGATAGGTGCTGTTAACGATCCGATTTTTGGAAGATATGCAGCTACAATTTATACCGAATTCCGACTGCCACAATTTAATAAAACTGCTTCCGGTGGTGTGGATTCGGCTGTTTTGTATCTCAGACTTCCTTCCACAACAGGGTTTTATGGAGATCTTTCTTCCGGACTTTCACTAAAAGTATATGAACTTAATGAGCAGATTTTAAAAGCTAAAAGTTACCATTCTAATGAT
>JACMRS010000270.1 GCA_014376345.1 Bacteroidia bacterium
GACATTGAGGCTCCAACTGCAATAGGAGCGATGGCACCTGATATCAGTATGGTAACACCGGATGGTAAAGTAGTAAAATTGTCTTCTTTAAAAGGAAAATATGTAATGATAGATTTCTGGGCTAGCTGGTGCGGACCATGCAGAAGAGAGAATCCTAACAATAAACTGATATACGAGAAATATAAAAGTAAGGGTTTCGAAATCTACGCAGTTTCACTTGACAAGGATGCAGCAAGCTGGAAACAGGCTATAACTGCAGATGGATTACCATGGATTCATGTGAGTGATTTAAAGTACTGGCAGAGCGCTGCAGCTCAGCTTTATAGGGTTTACAGCATTCCTGCCACTGTTATTCTTGATAAAAAAGGTAAAATAATTGCGAAGAACTTAAGAGGGCAGGAGTTGGACGATTTTCTTACAAAAACGATACAGTAACATTTTGTTAATATCAACATAATGTTTGGGTAAGCGTTATGCTGTTAATTTGCATCGTTAAAAAACATGAACCACACAGCATCATATAAGATACTTGTAGTTGACGATGAAATTGATATCGTTGAATTGCTTTCTTACAATCTTAAAAAAGAAAACTTTATGGTAGTTGCCGCAATGAATGGCCGCGAGGCAATTCAGGTAGCTGCTAAAATGAAACCCGATATTATTTTAATGGATGTGATGATGCCTGAAATGGATGGCATTGAAGCTTGCAGGCAAATAAAAAGTAACCCGCATTTAAAACATATCCCTTTGGTATTTTTAACTGCGAGAGGAGAGGAGTTCTCTGAATTAGCAGGTTTTGAAGCAGGCGGAGATGATTATATTATCAAACCGATAAAACCAAGAGTACTAATCTCCAGATTGAAAGCAATTTTAAGGCGCAACATGCCGGCTTCAAAAGAAGATAAAATTGAATTTGCCGATCTTAAAATTGACAGAGAAACTTACACAGTAACCTACAAAACCAAACCAATGCAGTTCCCAAAAAAGGAATTTGAATTGTTGTCACTTCTTGCAGGCAAACCGGGGAAAGTGTTTACAAGAGAACAGATTCTTGAAGCTGTTTGGGGCAATGATGTACTGGTAGTTGACAGAACAATTGATGTACATATCAGGAAAATTCGCGAAAAGCTTGAGGATAACTTTATTCAAACAATCAAAGGAGTAGGTTATAAATTTGAAGTGTGATTCGCAATCCCACACCACAAAGAATATCACTTCTCACTTCCGCCGCACTATCAACAGTAGTTTGCGGGATTCTCTTTTTTCTTCATGCACCGGTTTTAGACTTCCTTTCTTGTCTGTTCCTGTTTTTCTCATTATCCTATCTGACATTCTTATATGCTCTGGATGTTTTTATTTACAGAAAAATCAAGATAATTTATAAAAACATCCACGATTTTAAGGTAACAAAAATTAACAGGAAAAACTTTCAGGTCGATTTGGATATGGATCCAATTAAAAGAGTGAACGATGAAGTGATGGATTGGGCCCGCAATCAAAGTCAGGAAATTAGTTTTTTAAAACAACAGGAGGTTTTCAGAAGAGATTTCCTTGGAAATGTTTCACATGAATTAAAAACACCTGTATTTAGCTTGCAGGGTTATATTGAAACATTACTGGATGGTGCTTTATATGATGAAACTGTTAATGAGGTGTTTCTTAAAAAAGCAGCCAAAAGCGCAGACAGAATTAATTCTTTGGTAAATGATCTTCTTGAAATCAGTCAGCTTGAAAGTGGATCAGTAAATTTACAAATGATTAAATGGGATGTTTGTGAACTCACTCATGAAATTTTTGAATCATTAGAAACTCAAGCTGTTTCGAATAGTGTTGAACTTACGATTAAAGAAGGTTGTGACAAGCCTTTTATGGTTATGGCCGACCGTGAAAAAATAAGACAGGTATTAACAAACCTAACTCAAAATGCAATAAATTACGGTAAAAATAAAGGAAAAGTCAGTATTGGTTTTTATGATATGGATGCCAATATTCTAATTGAAATTGCTGATGAAGGTGAAGGCATTGCAAAGGAACATTTGCCCCGTTTATTTGAAAGGTTTTACAGAGTTGACCGCAGTCGTTCGAGAGATTCAGGTGGAACCGGATTAGGACTTGCAATTGTAAAGCATATTATTGAGGCACATCAGCAAACTATTAATGTCAGAAGTACTTTAAGACAAGGTACAACCTTTGGTTTTACTCTTGCCAAAGCTAAATAATTATTAACTTTCCTTTTTATGCTTCCATCTGCGGTGACTCCAAAGCCAAAGCTCGGGCCTTTGTTTGATGATCTGTTCA
>JACMRS010000271.1 GCA_014376345.1 Bacteroidia bacterium
CAAATCAATTAAAGAGATAACTTATCATAAAAAGTGGAGTAGCGAGTGGTTAATAAGGCTTGGTGATGGCACAGATGTAAGTCATGCTAAAATGCAGGCAGCCATTAATGAACTCTGGTCGTTTACAGGCGAAATGTTTGAGATGGGAAAGGTTGATAAAGATGCTTTAGCGCTTGGCATTGGTCCTGATCTTTCAATATTGAAAAAAGAATGGGATGTAATAGTTTCTGAAATTATAAGTCGTGCCACTTTAACCAAGCCATCAAATAACTGGATGCAGACAGGAGGTAAATCAGGAAATCATTCTGAATATATGGGCTTTTTACTCTCAGATTTGCAATATATGCAAAGGGCGTACCCTAATTTAGAATGGTAATATGACCATTACCGAGGAAGAAATCTGGCAATGTCTTGAAACAGTTTCCGACCCGGAAATACCGGTTTTAAGTATTGTAGATCTTGGAATAGTAAGAACTGTTCAAATTAAAAACGATAATGCTGAAATTTCGATAACCCCTACTTATAGTGGCTGTCCGGCGATTGGAGTTATCGGTTTAAATATCATAGCAGCTCTTGAAGAGAAATATTCCGGTCATTTTTCCGTTAAAACTGTTTTATCACCACCATGGACAACAGACTGGATGAGCGA
This sequence comes from Bacteroidia bacterium, assembly GCA_014376345.1. Lineage (GTDB taxonomy): Bacteria > Bacteroidota > Bacteroidia > NS11-12g > UBA955 > JACMRS01. The sequence continues at coordinate 650 of JACMRS010000271.1, forward strand.
ATCGGGAAAGCAAAAGCTCAGGGATTATGGTATAGCACCACCGGTACCCAAATCTACCGAAGATAATGGTTTATTTGCAGATGATGTTATCGTTGAATGTCCCCAATGCCAATCTTCTGATACAACCCTTATAAGCTGGTTTGGCAGCACCGCTTGCAAAGCGCTTTATAAATGTAACAAATGCCTCGAACCATTTGATTATTTTAAATGCCATCGTTAATACATTTATTAAAATATTAAAACAATAAAAAAACCCCTTATTCAGGGGCTTTTTTATTGAACAATTAATCTAATATTATTTATTTATTGTAATCTGTCTGCTGACAATTCCTGTTAAAGTTTCCATTCTTACTGTATAGATACCAGCTGGTAATTCCTGAAGATTAACTTCAAAATTCATGCTGTTTTCTGCATTTACCCTTTTCATTTCTTTTCCGGCTATATCAACTATTGAAACAGTACGTACTGCTTCATCTGAGTTAATTTTTATCATACCTGCAGAAGGATTAGGATACACATTAACTTTTACTGTTTCTGTGTTATTAATACCCATAGTTTCGTTGTCATTTATTGTAATTGTATGAATAGAATCTGTTACAACTGAGCCAAAAGGTATGTTGCGTAAAGCAAGTACAAGATTTACAGCTCCCTCAGAAATAAGATCATCATCAAGATCAATTTTAAAACTATAAGTAGGGCTTGAAGGGCTTAAAGAAACTGTAAAAGGAAACACAAATGAGTAATCTCTTGAGTTTTGAGCTGTGGCACTTTTTAATACAAGCTTAAGATTAACTACTGTGTTTAAATTTGATGATGAAATCGTAATAAGATGTGTTGAATCATCAAATCGCTCATTTACTGTTTGACTTGTAGTTGTGAAAGTAAATATCGGAGTATTTACTTTTTCTATGTCTGTTAACTTTCTTGGGAAAAGTCTATAACCAGATGTGTAAGGTGATGTCTGATCAAACTGAGCGCCAATACCGGTAATATTTAAGAATCCTGTAGGTGCCGGAGTGCCATCAATATCTGTATCACTATCAATAGTAATTGTAAAAGTATCGGTTTGATTAACTACTTTAATGTCTTTCGTAGTATTTGTTGAAAGCGTAGTAATAGGCCATTGATTAATATCAACAATTCTTACCATATTTATTTTCACAAATTCTGATTCAGTGGTTTCGTTCAGAACTGTTACAATTTTAGGTGCCATTAATGGTTTTGCAGAAGCTAATTTAATGATTGTATCAAGAGAGCCCAACTGTATCATTCCGTCAAACTGATTTATTGTACCTGACGCTTCAACACTATCTCCTTCTACTACCGTGTATCCTTTGTTTCCCATTGGTGAAAACACCTGAATGCCACCCGTTCTGTCAATAATAGTAAACTGTGTGCCTGCAGGTGACCCAACCGGTCTCATATTAATGCCATAAACAATGCCTCTTATTTTAAGCTTCACATTAAGAGAATCTGCAACACCTGTTCCTGCTTTAACTTTGGTAACCGCATCTATATCATAAACAGGTAAATCATCATTAACAATTCTCAGTCTTAAAGTGTCTGGTTTTCCAATTTGAACGTTGGATAAATTCGTTAGAATAAAAACTGCGTCTTCTGTGTTCTCATAAATGTTATCGTTTAAAATTGGAATAGTTATTACAATACTATCAGCATCAGTTGGTAAAATAGTCCTGATTTGTGAGGTTGGAGAAAAAGTAAAATCTGTTCCTTGTGTTGCAGTTGAACTGGCAGACACGTATTTCAAAACAAAATCGCTCTGGTTTTTATTTCTTCCGGAAATATTAATTCTTATTTTAGCTGTTCCAGCTGATTCTTTTACACTTACAATTTTAGTGCTGAAAGATACTATTGGTGGCGCATCAATATCAAGTACAATAATTGTAAGTATCGAATCTTTTCCAATTAAAGCTGGATTTGAAGGATTGCGCAAAACAAGTACAATTGTATCTGCCGGGTCTGCAACTCCATCCTGAAATATTCTTGCTTTAAATTCAATGCTGTCAAAAGCAGGGCCGCCGGCGAATGTAATAGTACTATCCCTATTGCTGGCTCCTAAACGGAATTCCGTTGGAATAAATGTATTGGTGCCAGTACTTTTAACTACTACTTTAACACTTGTTGTTCCTACAGAACCGCTATTCATTAAAACTTTTACCTTTGCAAAAGAAGCATCTTCTTTTATCACAATTCTAGGAGTAGAAAAAGTAAGTAATGGTTTGTCGTTATCAGTAATAGTAAGAGTATGAGTTTCTTCAATACCAAGGTAAGCATTTACCGGAGATGTAAGTTTTAAAATAATTGTTTCATCACCTTCAGATAAATTATCATCTTTCAGTAAGATTTTAATTGTATCGGTATAACTTCCGTTTAGTTTAAATTTCCTTATCTGAGTAGTTGGTGCTAAAGTATAATCAACCCCGCCATTTGTAGCTGTTCCGCCAAAAACATACAATGTTATTTTGCTTGAGTCACCATCAAGGTATTTACCGCTGATATAAACTTCAACTGTTTTATTTCCTTCGGTAACTGTTGACGTACGTGCAGCAAACTGAATTACTGCTCTTTGAAGTGGTACTTCATTTGCTGGAAGAAAAATAGGTTTGGCAGATCCTCCGTGAGGATTAACCGTAGTGTCTTTAGTTCCCCAAATTCCATCACTATCAGTATGAAATGCAACGATTGTATCCTTTTCAATATCCCAAGCTTCAATTCTTTTTATACCTAATGAAAGAGAATTTGGTAATATCGTACCCCATGCACCGGTAACTCCATCAACATTTGATGAATAATAACCTACTGTATTTGGCACAGAAAGGCCTTCGCTTTCTGTATAAGCTATAGATACCGGTCTTCCAGAACCAAGATTATTATCATAAAGCTTAACCGCCTGCCTGCCTTTGGTAAAAGATGTTCCATAAATACCTGTACCATAATTTGATCCAGCTGATGCATTAAAATCTAAAACTTTAATCGAATCATTCATGTAATATTTAAGAGTAACATTATTTACGCTATCCCTTAAAACAATCATAGGGTGTAAATACTTTCCGGCAGTAAATCTGCTGTCTGCATTATAAACACAACTGAACCAACCTCTGTAATCACCTGCAATTGTTGTTTGAAGTGTATCGTGGTTAGTACCAGTTGAAAAAGTAGGACTTGCAGTAGTTACCCAACTGGTTTTTTCTATAAATAATGGATTACCAGCACCAGTTGTTGTTGCTGAAGAAGTATCAGATATTGATATAAACCGTACATAATATTTATATAATGTATTTGGCATTAAACCAATTATACTGGCTTTAAAAAATACAGGTAGTCTGGTTGAAGTGCCTGAGCCCATAACCAAAGGAACGCTCTCTCCGTTGAATCTGCCGGGCTTGGGTTTTTGAGCAAAGGCCACAGAAAAAGAAAGAAAAAATAAGATAAGTAGATGCGTTTTTTTCATTTTAAAATAAATTGGATAGCAAATATAGGTGATTTGATTTTATTGAGCAAACCCAAGAGATAATACACTAACCTCAGCAGCACCGTTATCTAATATAATTTTGGCGCAAGATTCAAGTGTTGCGCCTGTTGTTATTATATCATCAACTATCAATACATGCTTTCCATAAATTTCATCTGGTTCATTTACAACGAATATATCTTCTACGTTCTCCCATCTTTCATATCTTTTTTTCTTAGTCTGTGTTGATGTAATTACTTTCCTTGATATCATTTCAGGATATACACATTTTTCAAGCGAAATACCAAGCCCGGCAGCAACATAATCACTTTGATTATAACCTCTCTGCATTAACTTTGTTTTATGAAGAGGAATAGGTAAAATAATATCTACTTCGTCAAAATAATTTTCTTCTTTAAGCTCGGTACCGAAAATATTGCCTAGATGTTCGCCAATTTCTTTCTTTCCCTTATATTTTAACTGATGAATCAGTGTCTGGGTAAGTCCCGATTTTCTGAAATACAAAAATGATGAAGCATTGGCAATTGGAAGTCTTCCTCTGAAAAGATTTTTTACAGGATTGTATTGATTTGAGTGAAATCCTGTCCTGGGCAGATTAATATGACAATGAAGACAAATTACAATTTCTCCTGTTATCATGTTGTTACCGCAGCCGGCACATACATTAGGATAAAACATGTCGAGCATGTTTGAGGCAATATTTTTGAGGTTAATAAACAAAAACAGGTATTTTTGTGCAAATAATTTTCAGATGTTTGAGAACAAAAATCGTACCGAAGCTGGTGAGCTTGGAGAATTTGGTTTAATTGACCACTTAACAAAGGATACCATACTCTATAATAAATCTTCTTTAAAAGGAATTGGGGACGATGCAGCCATTATAAATACAGGCAAAGGCAAAGTTTCAGTAGTATCCACTGATATGTTAATAGAAGGCGTTCATTTTGATTTGTCATATATGCCATTAAGGCACTTAGGCTATAAAGCTGTTGTGGTTAACTTGTCAGATATCTGTGCAATGAATGCCAGACCTGAGCAAATTTTATTGTCAATTGCGGCAAGTAACCGTTTTTCACTTGAAGCGATGGAAGAACTATATTCCGGCATTCATCTGGCTTGTAAACATTACAAAGTAGATTTAGTTGGAGGTGATACAAGTACATCTCATAAAGGTCTCATGCTATCGTTAACTGCGATAGGTTCGGCAGATGAAAATAAAATTTCTTACAGAAATACTGCTGGTCAGACTGATCTTTTATGTGTAACCGGAGATCTTGGTGGCGCTTATGTAGGTTATCAGCTTTTGGAAAGGGAAAAAAGAATTTTTCTTGAAAAACCTGATTTCCAGCCTGATCTTGAAGGAAATGATTACATACTTCAAAGACAGCTTAAACCTGAAGCAAGAATTGATGTAATTGATATGTTGAATACACTTGGAATTAAACCAAGTAGCATGATCGATATTTCTGACGGACTGGCAAGTGAGGTTCATCATTTATGCAAGCAAAGTAATATCGGAATGGTTGTTTATGAAGATAAACTGCCTATTGATTCACAGACTTTTGAAAAAGCCCGTGAGTTTAATCTGGATCCTATGATATGCGCATTAAATGGTGGTGAAGATTATGAACTACTTTTTACAATTGCCCAAACAGATTATGATAAAATAAAAGGCAATCCGGATATAACAGTTATCGGGCATTGTACCGAGCCTGCAGCAGGAATTAATGTTGTAACGAAAGCTGGCAACACTTTTCCGCTCAAAGCTCAGGGCTGGCAAGCATTCAGTTAGTATTTACCGGCATTACTTTGTAGGTATAAGTTAGGATTTTTTCTTTGTCCTCTCCTGCAACATATTTTTTGATGTTGGAAACAGTTATTTCGTAAACATTGTTTTCTGTATTATCAGAATTCATTTCCCAAACAACTGTATTTAATGCATATCCTGTAACCTGTATCTCAAGAATAACAGGCACAGACTTGCCATTACATTTTACTGTCACCTTAGCATCTTCCAGGTTTGCAGCCATAGAAAAACTCCACCTTTGTGGTATAAAACTTTCAGGAAAATAATCCGCCGAAGGCCAGGCTACATAGTTTAACTGATCCCAAATAATTTTTTTCTCTTTTACCGGATCATTAAAATTTTTGCCAAAAACACACAAAGCCATAGAGGTTTCAGTCGTTCCAAATCCAAAAACGCTTCTTACAGGGTTAAGTACCCACCTTCTGTGCCCGCAGCTGTAATTTAAACTGCCATTATCTGTCAGTTGTCCCAACAAAGCACTGGTACCTCCATGTCCCAGAGAAAGATTGCTACTGCCGGCTCCTTTTGAAGCTGTCTCGCTGTAACATTTCCAATTCAATGGTGGATGGTGATTTAATTCTTCATTTACACACATCAGAAAAGCAGCATTTTGCGCAAGTTTATTAAGGTCATCATCAAGTACACAACTGTCGTAAACTCCAGCCAGCCTTCTGAAATAATTTAATGTGTTTAAAAATTTTTGATTAGTTAACGACTTGACTTTTCCAGGGTTGCATTGATCTGTATTTCTTCCAGTAAAAAGGTCTTCCTGGTTTGTATAATTTACAAGATAGGTTTCTTTGTAATCCTGCAAAACCAATTTCTTTTGTAGAAGTAGAAAACCAATATCACCCGGAAACTCTGATTTCATTAAGTTTAAAAGCCTAGAAAGTGATGAGTAATTTTTATCTGAAAGCATCCGTTCACATTTTTCCAAATAAAGCTCTCTTTTCTTCTTATAAATTGCCGGATTCCCTTTTAAAGCTTTCTCATATAATAAAATTTTATCTAAAGCTTCTCTGCTGTTGCCAAGGTATTTTACTTTATTTAGAATTGACAATTCAAGTTTATCCTGCAGATTTATTATTGTTTTTTTCCCTTTTGGATAAGAAATGGCACAACCCTTTAAAAAAGCTGAAGCGCTAGTCAATAACTCTTCATTAATCAAAAAATTATAAAGACTGAGTATACATGTATTTTGCGGCTGAACATCGTTATACTCCACAATAAGTTCTGAAAGTAAAGCAGTATTTACTGTTTTTACCTGAAATAATTTAAAAAGCAACAAATTGTTTTCTTTTTTGGATTTACCGTTGCTTTCAAGAATTTTTTTTGATTTTTCCTTAGCAGTTATGGCATCATTAGAAGTTAAAGATGAAACTAATACAAGACTGTCAATGATTCTGTTTTGTGATTCAGAAAACACACTTTTACCAGTTTTATTTCCTATCATGCTTACAAATTTTTTATTTGCAATCACTTCATCAGTCTGAAATCTAAGAGTATTTTCGACAATTGAGTTTATAATGGCATCAGCGCTTTTTAATATTTCATGATCATTTGGGTAAAGGTTATTTGCCATCTCAAATGCTTTGTAAGATTCATTGTATTGATTTATTCTTAAATTGGCATCTGTTAAAGCAATCAACACTTTCTTTTCAAAAGTGTTTTTACTACTTTCTTCTTTTTGTATTCTGTTTAAAATATCTGTGAGCAATACTATAGCTGAACGGGCTTCATAATCATCAATATATGACATTGCTTTTTTATAATCCCATGGAATACCGGTGTAGCCTTCGGTAAGTAGCTTATAAACGATTTCCGCTTTGTCTTTTTTACCTTCAGTTTCGTATTGATCGGCAAGATCCAGAGACTTTATTTCTATTTGTTCGAAAAAAGCATTCATTTCATTTCCATAAAAATCATCTTTGTCTTTTTTCTTTAATCTAGCACCTAACCTAAGCGTTTTTAATAAATATGAAGTTGAGGTTTTACTTTCAGAAATTTCTGAAAGTTTAAAGTTAGAAAGCAATTGCCATTTAATTGGCTCAAGCTCTTTGCTGAATTTTTTCTTTTTTAGAAATGCTGATGATTTTTCAATGCACTTTTCATAACTCCCTTTCTCATATAATTTTTCTAAAGCAGGAAAAGGTCGGTGCTGGCCGTTTAATTGATTAAATATTAAAACCGAAAATAAGACCAGGTATTTCATCAGAACAAAACTAGTGTAATAAATGTATAATAATATTAACGCAAATGTGCTAAAAATATGCGTATTCAATTAAACTATTATTATATTTGATAAAGTGTATGTCAAACGAAAGCGAGTATATTAAAGGCAGAGGATCTCAATTAAACACAAAAAACAAATACCGTAAATCAGAATATGTAACAGACCATATAGAAGGTTTAGACGAGCCACTTATTATTCCTGATTTAAAAACTAAGGTAACTTTTGAATACCCCAAAAGTGTAGTAAACAAGTCTGTAAATGCAGATGTTCCTGCACTTTCATTAAATCCATATCAGGGCTGTGAGCATGGTTGTGTTTATTGCTATGCGCGAAACACCCATCAATACTGGGGTTTTAGTGCGGGTTTAGATTTCGAGAGAAATATTATTGCAAAGCCCGATGCACCAGCTATTCTTGAAAAAACGTTTATGAAAAAATCGTGGGTTCCTGCACCTGTTTTTATTTCCGGTAATACAGATTGCTATCAGCCTGTTGAAAGGGATTTAAAAATCACCCGCAAGTTGCTTGAAGTAATGGTTAAATTCAGGCACCCTGTAAGCCTGATAACAAAAAATTCGCTTATTTTAAGAGATCTTGACCTGCTTAAGGATCTGGCTTCAGACAACCTGATTCATGTAATGCTTTCAATTAATTCATTAAATGAAGACCTGAGGCAGAAAATGGAGCCAAGAACAGTTACCGGTAAAGGGCGACTTAAAGTAGTAGAAACATTAGCTAAAAATGGCATTCCTGTAGGTGTCATGATCGGGCCTGTGATACCGGGACTCAATAACACTGAAATACCGGAAATTGTTAAACAATCTGCATTGGCAGGTGCAAGAAATGTAAATTATATTTTAGTAAGACTGAACGACAGTGTTGCAGATATTTTTTCTGACTGGATTCATAAAACATTCCCGGACAGGGCATCAAAAGTTTTAGGTATGATAAAAGATTGCCATGGTGGCACTTTGGGTGATAGCAGAGTTGGGGTTAGAATGACCGGTGAAGGAAATATAGCTGAAAGTATCAGACAGCTTTTTGATATTTCTGTTAAAAAATATTTGCCTGTATCGGCTGATTTTAAATTTAATTTAGCAGCATTTAAACGCCCGCAAGACCAGCTTTCGCTGTTTTAAAGTAATTTAAACGCGCATATTATCAGGAACCCAAACTTTAATTGCCTTTTTGATTTCATCAGCAGAAAGTTTATCATTAATTGCTTTTTCTAATAGCCCTAAAAGTTCCTCATCGCTTGCAAAACGCAATGCAGCAATCTGTCCGAAAGATAAAATTTTTTCGTATGATTCAAAGTTTTTCTGTGTCAAAACATAATACCTGAATCTCATTTCCAATCGCACTATCCGGTTTTGATTTACCAGTGCATAATGCTGACGCATGATGTAAGCAATAAAAATTAAAAGTAATAAGTTAGCAAGAATACCAGCCCAAATCATATCAGGGTCTTGAGAAAAATAATAAACTGTCAGAACAACACAAATTGTGCTGACAGGATAAAACACAAAATGGTGTGGAATATACCACCTCACATGGTTTTTATAGCTCTGTTTTTCCACTTTATCCCAGACTTTTAAGTTCGCTTACCAGATCTGCAAGTGTCTTTTTTGCATCACCAAACAGCATGCTGTTCTTAGGTTTATAAAAAAGTTCGTTTTCGATACCTGCATAACCTGCTTTCATGCTTCGTTTCATAACAATAGTATGGGCAGCATCTTCAACGTCCAAAATAGGCATTCCGAAGATTGGTGAAGCCGGATCGTTTTTAGCTGCTGGATTTACAACATCATTAGCACCTACAATTAAAACCACATCAGTAGTTTTGAATTCCGGGTTTATTTCATCCATTTCAATCAGCTTATCATAGCTAACGTTGCTTTCTGCAAGTAAAACGTTCATGTGACCAGGCATTCGACCCGCTACAGGGTGTATTGCGTATTTAACTTCAACGCCTTCATCTTCCAGAATCTGCTCTAATTCGTGACATACGTGCTGAGCCTGAGCAACTGCGAGACCATATCCTGGCACAATCACTACTTTTTTACTGTACTTCATCAGGACGGCTGCATCGCTTTTTGTAATTTCTTTAATTGAGCCTGTAATTTCTTTTGATTCTCCTTTACTACCTCCTCCAAAATTGCCAATAAGCACATTCAGAAGTGATCTGTTCATCGCCTTGCACATTACAACAGTTAAAAGTGTGCCTGCGCTTCCTACTAGAATACCACCAATAAGCATCACTTTATTACCATAAAGAAATCCTCCCATTGCTGCTGCAACTCCTGTAAATGAATTAAGAAGTGAGATAACAACAGGCATGTCTGCTCCGCCAATTGGAAACACAAACAATACCCCATAAAGCAATGAAAGTGCAAGTACCAAAAAAACCACATTCGGGTTTTCTATATAACCTGCTGTGGCAAAACCTGATATTGTAAGTATAGAAATCAATAATCCTATATTGATAAACTGCTGACCCGGAAGTGTAATATCTTTCAGTTTTTCTTCAAGTTTTCCAAAAGCAACCATCGATCCTGCAAAAGAGATTCCGCCGATAATTAAACCTAGAAAAATGATTCCCAGATCAGTCATATCAGACTCAAAGCCTTCAAACATTATTTTGAAATTTCCGCCGGGAGAATTAATTCTTTCAAGAAGTTTGTCAAATTCAACAAGAGAAATAATCATTGCACAAGCACCACCCATTCCGTTGAAAAAAGAGACCATTTGTGGCATTCCGGTCATTTTAACTTTTTTGGCCATCATCGCACCAATTATGGTACCAACGATAATTCCGCCTACAATACATAAATAATTTATTGTTTTATCTATTTCAACCCCTTCGTCTCCGGAATCATTTCCATAAAGAAAAATAGTTCCAAAAATGGCTATAATCATACCAAAAGCAGCTATAAGGTTTCCCTTTCTTGCACTTTCTGGTTTACTGAGCATTTTTAAGCCCACCATAAATGATACTGATCCTACAAGATATATGACCTGCAGCAGGTTAAAGCTAAAATCTGTTGTTTCTATCTTAAATAAGTTCATCATTTCTTTTTCTTAAACATTTCCAGCATCCTGTCAGTAACAACAAATCCACCTACCACATTGAGTGTTCCTAAAACAACCGCTATGGTTCCCAATACAAGTGCATAAACGCTGTCGGCTTCTTTTGTTATAATAATGGCTCCAATAATAACCACACCATGAATAGCGTTTGCGCCACTCATAAGTGGTGTATGCAGAACAGATGGCACTTTTTCGATAAGCTCGATACCCACAAAAACCATCAGAATTACCAGATAAATCATTAACTGGTGCTCTGATATAAAGCTAAATATACTTTCCATTTTATATTATTTTAAAATATTGCCAGCGTGACAAATAAGAGTTCCTTTGGTAATTTCTTCGTCCATTTCCCATTTAAAACCGTCTTTGGTTGCCAAATGGTTTAAAAATGCGTAGATATTTTTTGCATAGCCTTCACTTGCATTTTGAGATAAAAGACTTGGAAGATTACTTTCACCTATAATTTTAACACCGTGTTTTACTACGGTTTTATCAAGTTCGCTTAACTCACAATTACCACCTTGCTCAACTGCCATATCAACAATTACACTTCCAAGTTTCATGCATTTAACCATTTCTTCAGTTATAAGAACCGGTGCTTTTCTTCCGGGAATCAATGCTGTGGTAATGACAACATCAGCTGATGCAAGATGTTTTGTTAAAATTTCACGTTGCTTTTTCAAGGTGTCTTCGCCTGTTTCTTTAACGTATCCGCCTTCGATTTTTACATCGCCAGCATCAAAATTTATAAACTTGCCTCCTAATGACTCAACCTGCTCTTTTGTTTCTGGTCTGATATCCGTCACTTCAACAACAGCACCTAATCTTTTAGCTGTACCAATCGCTTGTAGTCCGGCAACTCCAGCGCCAAAAATTACAACTTTCGAAGGTGTAATTGTGCCTGCAGCAGTCATAAGCATGGGAAATATTCTTCCTGATCCGCTTGCTCCAAGTAAAACAGCTTTGTATCCTGCAAGGTTTGCCTGAGAACTCAGTGCATCCATACTTTGTGCTCTTGAAATTCTAGGAATAGCATCCATACTAAATGCTGATATTTGCTTTGCATTTAATGCTGCAATTGTTTCAGGATTTATCTGTGAATATAAAAAAGAAATCAACGCAGTGCCATTCTTCATTACTGAAATTTCTTCAGTTTCAGGTGCATTTACTTTGCATAACACATCGCAGTTAGCACAGGTTTCTGCTGCCGTATTTACAATTATAGCACCTGCAGAACGGTAGGCATCATCAGAAAAATAAGAATTCTCTCCGGCACCTTTTTCAATGATGCATTCAAAGCCATTCTTAATAAAATTTTTAACTGTTTCAGGGCTTAACGCAACCCTGTTTTCGCGGTTTCGTATTTCCTTTATTACTCCTATTTTCATTTAATTAAGTTAGGTCGACAAACTTAGTTGTTTTAAACCGAAATGTCAATTAACATCTTAAAATTAGTGACAATACATTCCGTATATTGTTTTATTGAAATTTTAAAAAATCCTTTCTTGCCCTTAAATTTTAACTTTTTACTTATTTATTGATGTTTTAGATTATAGGTCTCAACAGATAAAATATTATTTAGATCAAAACAACAAAAGCCCTGGAGTATTCCAGAGCTTTTGCTATTAAATTTTTTCTTCTTTATACAGCTTCTGAATAGCGTCTGCTTACTTCTTCCCAATTTATTACATTGAAAAATGCAGCAATATAATCAGGTCTTCTGTTTTGATAATTCAGATAATAAGCATGCTCCCAAACATCCATACCCAGAATTGGAGTGCCTTGACTTTCAGCTATATCCATAAGTGGATTATCCTGGTTTGGATTTGAACTAACTGCAAGCGTTTTATCCTGCTTAACAATCAGCCAAGCCCATCCGCTTCCAAATCTTGTTGCGCCTGCTTTTGCAAAATCTTCTTTGAATTTTTCGAACCCGCCCAAATCTTTATTAATTGCGTCTAAAAGAGCGCCTGTTGGCTGACCACCACCGTTTCCTGAAAGTATTTTCCAGAATAATGAATGGTTATAATGCCCGCCACCGTTGTTTCTAACAGCTGCCGGATATTTGCTGATATTTTTACAAATATCTTCAATACTTGAATTAAGTCCTTCGTGGCCTTCAAGTGCCGCGTTTAAATTGTTCACATAAGCTGCGTGATGTTTGCCATGATGGATTTCCATCGTTTTTGCATCAATATGCGGCTCTAAAGCTGCATAATTATAGTCGAGTGTTGGTAATTGAAATGCCATTATTTTATGATTTATTTTAGTGTTTTTGTGAAATTCAAAATTAATACAATATCTCTGCTTTTTTTATAACAAATATCTATATTACTATAGAAACAGATAAGTAATTCAAATTAAAAGTTTATAATTTTTTCTTCAGTTTCTGAAGATATCCGATTTCTTTTTCATTTAGAAACCTGTATTGTCCGCGTTCAACATTTTTCTTAGTGAAATCACCGAATGCAACCCTGTCCAGTTTTTCAACTTCATATCCAAGGCTCTCAAACATCCTTCTTACAACTCTGTTTTTGCCACTGTGAATCTCAATTCCAACATGCCTTTTATCTTCTTTTTCAACGTAAGCGACAGCGTCGGCTTTCACCATACCATCTTCAAGATATACTCCGTCTATAAGTTTGTTAAGATCATCTCCGGAAACTTTTTTATCTAGTACAACATGGTAGATTTTCTTAATCTGAAATCTTGGATGCGTAAGTGCCTGGGTAATCTCTCCATCATTAGTTAAAAGAATTACGCCGGTAGTATTTCTGTCTAATCTTCCAACAGGAAATAGTCTTTCAGATGAAGCGTCTGCTACAAGATCCATTACAGTTTTTCTTCCCTTATCATCGTCTGTTGTGGTTAGATAATCCTTTGGTTTATTTAACAATAAATATACAAATGGTTCGGGTTTGATTCTTGAACCGTTATATTTTACTGTGTCTTCTCTTTTAACTTTGGTACCCACTTCTGTAACTACGGTGCCGTTTACGGTTATAAGTCCTTGTTCAATTAAAGTATCCGCTTCTCTTCTGCTGCAAATACCCGAATTGGCTATAAACCTGTTAAGTCTTAATAATCCGTCATCATTGACTGCCTCTGCTGTTTCACTCTTTTTTCTGGTTTTTTTACCCAGATGTCTTCCTCGTGGATCGTCTTTTCTCAGTTTTTTTGGATTATCCCAAACATCCCCGGCTTCAATTTTTCTTCCTGTCGCTTTAGTTTCTCCTTTAGAAAAAGGATTTTTCAAAGGACGCTCATCTCTGTTGCTATTTGAAAAGGATTTTGATCCCGGCCTGCTTGCTGGCCCTTTGCGTTCATAGGGTTTATCAGGTCCGGCAGAACGTTTTACTCCACGATCCGGTTTCCTGTCCGACGGTTTGAAATCTCCTTTTGGAGCTCTGAAACTTCCTGTTTCCGGCCTTTTATATGGTCTGTCAGATGGTGTTGATTTTGAATCCGCTTTTTTGTAGGGGCGTGTTTCAACTTCTGTGCCTCTTCCCCTTCCTCCTTCTGATTTTTTGTATGTGGTAGTGGTTGCAGGTTTTCTGTCGGTTTTAAAGCCTTTATATCCCTCACCTGAAACTTTTTTATCAAATGACCTGTCATCTTTACCTTTATAAGATTTAAAATCTCCGGTGTCTGATTTTTTGTCTCTGCTGTAGCCTTCTTTCTTAAAAGTTGAACTTTTTTCGCCAAATCCCGAATCGTTGCGATTGTAAGCATTAGAACCTTCATTTCTTTTAGCAGGATGGCTGTCAGAATCTCCCTGATAAGGTCTTTTATATGGACGTGTTACGGCAACTTCTTCCTTTTTAATCCTTGGACGTTTAGGCTTATTGTTGTCGTCAAACATAAAAACTTTAGTGGTTCTTGTGGTTGTAGTCCGTGGCGATGGCCTGTCGTTATAAGCAGGTTTGTCAAAAGATTTACCTTTTCCATCAAAGCTTTTTGGTAACTTTAAATCTCCTGAAGGTTTCGATCTTTCTCTTTTTTCTCCGTAATTTTCCTTTTTTTCATATCCTTTACCTGAATTTGGTTTTCTAGAATCGTTGGATGAAAAGGGTTGTGATTTCTTCATGTAATAAACAAAAAATAAAACGCAAAGATAGGTTTTATAACAGTCTTTTTGTTAGTTACATGTGCATAATGTCTAAAAAGGCCGTATTTTTGCATAGATTAAAGTTAAATCCGCAGTGGAAGGATTAAAAATTAATTTTGAAAAGATTCCGCACTTTTAAAGAATGATTGAATACAACAGATTTGAATTAGACAATGGCCTGAGGGTTATACATCATTTTGACGGTAATACGCCATTTGCTGTTATTAATATTTTATATAATGTAGGTGCACGTGATGAAGATCCTGATAAAACAGGTTTTGCTCATTTATTCGAACATCTTATGTTCGGTGGTTCAGAAAACATCCCTGAATACGACAGTCCCTTGCAAATGGCAGGCGGTGAAAACAATGCTTTTACCAGCAATGACATTACAAACTATTATATCACGCTTCCGGCAGATAATATCGAAACCGGGTTTTGGCTTGAAAGCGACCGGATGCTCGGACTTTCCTTTTCTCAAAAAAGTCTTGATGTACAAAAAGGTGTTGTTATTGAAGAGTTTAAACAACGCTACCTCAATCAGCCTTATGGTGATGTCTGGCTAAATCTGCGTTCGCTGGCTTATAAACACCATCCTTACAGGTGGCCAACTATTGGAAAAGAAATTTCCCATATCGAAAATGCTTCTCTTGAAGACGTTAAATCATTTTTCTATAAATTTTACAACCCTAACAATGCCATTTTAGCTGTTACAGGTAATATTTCTTTTGAAAAAGTAAAAGAACTGAGTGTCAAATGGTTTTCTGATATTCCCAAAGGACTCAGAAATGAAAATATTTATACTGAAGAACCAAAACAAACTGAAAAAAGAATTCTGAATCTTGAAGCCGGTGTTCCTCAGGATGCTATTTATATGGCATTTCTAACTGCAAAGCGCAATGTTAAAGAATATTATGCCGCCGATCTGCTTTCAGATATTTTAACCCGTTCCGAATCATCCCGTTTTTATAATAGCCTTGTAAGAGATAAAAAGCTTTTCTCTCAGATTGATGCCTATATTTCCGGTGATATGGATGCAGGCTTATTTGTAATACAAGGCAGGCTGAATAAAGATGTGACTTTTGAACGGGCTGAAGCAGCAATAATGGAAGAAATCGAGTCTATAAGTACTGTAAATGCTCATGAACTTGATAAAGTTAAAAACAAATCACTTACTGCAAATTTATTCTCCAGAACAAGCAGCTTAAACAAAGCGATGAACTTGTGTTATGCAGAAAATCTGGGTGACATTGATTTGATTAATACGGAAATTCAAAAATACTATGAAATAAATCCTGAAGATATCAAATCTGTTGCTTTAGAACTTTTC
>JACMRS010000272.1 GCA_014376345.1 Bacteroidia bacterium
TGAAAGCAAAAATAAATATCTTTGGACTGAAGCTCAGCACCAGGAAAACAGGAGGGCTGTTTTAAGAATTGATAAAAAGATCAGCTCGCAACCCTGTCATTCCGTGCGTAAATACGACAGCATCGATTTTAAGCATCCCGCAGACGGACAGATTATAAAAGCACCGATTTATTTTGATTTTGATAAACCTAAAATAAGGATTGATGGCATTGAATATTTAAAAGCACTTGCTCCAAAACTTGCAAAACTAGATTCATTTTTAGTTATAGTAGAATTTCATACAGACTGTCGAAGTTCTGATGCTATTAATATGAATCTGAGCCAACGAAGAGCCGACACAATTGTTAACTGTATAAAAAAATACGCAGGGAAAACTTTGATGATAGAAGGAAGAGGAATGGGAGAACAGTGCGTTGTAAATGAATGTAATTGTGAAGGCTCTTTAAAAATAAACAACACACATTACCTTCCGGATACAGTGAACGGCACTGTTATTTATCACGGCGGATTGGATCCAGTGAAGGACTTTGCAATTGTTTCCGGAGATGTTCTTGTACCCTGTTCAGAAATGGAACATCAAAGAAACAGAATGACAGTGATACGGCTGGTAAAAAGGAAGTTTTAAACCAATCCTTTATTCAAAACGCAGGTTACTTAGTTTGGCACTGAAGTCGGGGGATTTAAAATAAACAAATTTTTTACCGGTGAATTTACTTTCAAGATATTTTAAAGATTCCAGCTTAAGCAGATCCGTTCTTGCTGTCTGATAAGATGTCGCAAACCTGCTTTGCACTTCATTTACACTTAGCAACAAATCAGATTCGTTAACAAGCCATCTAATAATTTCTGCCTGCCTTTCGTTTACATCTTCATTTTTAATCAGACTGAAAAGATCTCTTTTATCATTCACTTTCCTTGCAATATATTCTTTAAGACTTTTCAAAGCAAGATGCATTGATTTAAGATTGAAGTCGATAAAATAAGTAAGGTCATTTTCATCATATTCAGAATACAGATAAGCCCTTGCGTATTGAGCGGGAGATTTAATAATTATTCTGGAAATTGATAAGTATTCAATCAACCAATATCCTTTAGATAATAAGTACCAATAAAAAATTGCCCTTGCTGTTCTTCCGTTCCCGTCGGCAAAAGGGTGGATGTACCCAATTAAAAAATGTAATATAATTCCACGCACAATCGGATGAATAAAATCCTTTTCGTCTTTTGAATTTGCAAAATTGCAAAAGCTATTCATTAATTCATCCACTTGTTCAAATGATGGAGGATCATAAAATACTTCACCCGTTATATCGACTACTTTTACCTCATTATTTGTTCTAAAACTCCCTTCATAATCAGGTTTGTCCAGTGTATTTTTTGAAATAATCTTTTGAATCTTTTTGATTATGTCAATAGTTAAGGGCTCGTCCTTTAAAGTAAGTATCTCCTGTATTGTCAGATAATTATTAAGGATCATCTTTTCAGAATGATTTTCCGGCTTTCTTTTGGTGCGAAGCATATTCTTAGCTACCTCTCTGGTTGTAACTGCGCCTTCAAGCTGACTTGAAGCGATCGCTTCCTCCATAATAGAGCTTATCAGAAACCTGTCTTTCTGCTTTTCAGGGATTAGTGGGTTACCTCCAAGAAGACCACCAAGATTTAAATCAAATTCATGTAATCTTCTGAGCGTCTTACCTGTAATATTATATTTAAAATTAAATCCATTAACTGTGCTGAGATTAAGATGGTTAGCGGTGCTTTCACGTTGCAACTTTATAAACTTCCACAGTAAAGAAGGATCTATATTTTGATCTTTAAATTTATATTTAACGGTTTCCCAATAAGGGTATTCTTTTTCAACTTCAAGAATCCTTTCCTTCCTTGATTTATCCTGAATCCAGCTTAAAAGTTTTTCACTTTCAGAAACTTCGATCCGGCCGTTTGGAGGTGTTTCGGGTTTTTTCATTTATTCAAAAATAGATAATAAAACCCATATTACCTACTATTACCTACTAATTACTATATAATTAGTAGGTAATTACATTGATTTTGATGTAATTTGATACTAAAACCTAATAATTTATATATAATTAGTAGTTTTATATTTTTCAAGAAAAAGAAATTACAGAATTTAATGAGTTAATGATTTTGTGTAATGGCTTTCAAAATGAAAAAATCAGGCTTTGCTTAGCATCACCAATTCATCATGGAAGAAATCCGGAATTAATAATTTATCATCTCCATTTTTATGCATTCTTTTAAATTGCACATCCCAATTTTTTCTGGGAGATTTAGGATTATTTTGTTCTTCCGGCTTTACAGTTTTATGGAGTGATTTTTTGGTTTTCATTTTAGTTTTTTTCAAATATAATATTTATAAATCAACAATTTATTCTTCTATCTTCCTCTGCAAAATCTTATTCCCAACCGGGCAATTAAGACACAACTTTAAATCGCAACTGAATTTTTTATGATGCAAAAGTGCCTGTGTGTCATAAGCATTTGCGGGAGTTACTTTCAGACCTTTCCATTTGTCTATAATGTTATTTTCTTCTGCTTTTAAAACCTGCAACAACTCTAAAGCTCTCTGACGGTAATGGTCGCTGCCGGTATGTTTTCCATAACTGAATAAAAACGGAACAACAGTATTAATCAAAAGTAATTCTGCAGAATGTTCTGACAAAT
Source organism: Bacteroidia bacterium (assembly GCA_014376345.1). GTDB lineage: Bacteria > Bacteroidota > Bacteroidia > NS11-12g > UBA955 > JACMRS01. The sequence goes on from JACMRS010000272.1 coordinate 2,686, forward strand.
TGCCGCCATGCTTGCTTTTTGCAGGTGCGCCAAATCTGTAATGCTCAAACCAATAATCTGAAACATCCGTAGAAAACAATTTCTTCAATTCTTTTACATCCTTGGTTTCAAGCACTATTGAAAACAAATGTGAAGATCTGTGAACCAATGAAGCTAATTGCGCCAGTCTTATTTCGGGAAAATTTGCCGGCCTCATACGCATGTGTTTCCAAAGGTGCACATCCATTTGCTGAAGCGTAAATTTCTTTTTAAGATAATGATATTCGTCCTGAAGCTTTTTACTGTAATCATCCTCAGAATCTTTTTCCAGAAACCCTGCTGTTCCAAATAACAATGCTTCAAGCTCGTGAAGATTCTCTCTGTGCCTGTCTATCACCCGCAATGGCAGTGCTTTTGCAAGCATTTCAAACGCTGCGGCATTTACACTAAAACCAAAATTTCTTGAAAGCATGTTGTAAAATGCACTCTGCCAATCGAAATTACACATCTTAAAAACCTCAATAATATCTTCACTCTTTTTCTCAAGTCTGCCCACAACGGCCCTTTCCATCATCATGGTTTTAGTAAAATGATCTATGTCAGGAAGGTGATTTTCACACGGTATCCATCCCATAGAAAGCGTCAGCTTACTAAAATTTGCCACCACTTCCGGAAACAGTCTGTCGCCAATTTCGAGTGTGGGCACAATAGAGCCATCAAGGCGCTCAACTGGTTTGTCGTAAATCCTGACCACATGCAAAACAGTGTTATTGTAAGCTGGATCGAGGTGGTGACCGTGGGTGTACCATTCAGAGGCTTTATTGTGAATTTCAACATGTCCTACCCAATCGGCTTCGCCAATTCTGATTCTTGACTGTGAAAAATCGGGGCCTGAATCGGTGTTGAGGTGACCGCGTTTAATAATTTGTATGGTTTCGCCGGAAATAGTCTGCAGATCAGACTGGCTAAAAAGGCCCATGCGCCAAACGTACTGAAGAAGGTCTTCATTCATAAATAAAAGATTTTGAGGTTGAGATTAATAAAAGGTTAACTGAATTTGAGGTTAAAATATTAAAGGTTAAAGTAAATTACATAATCGGACAGCTAAGGTAGTAATATTATTTATACAAACAAATTTTTAACGAAGAAAAGCGCTCATTTCTGTCTGAACTTTCTTTGCTTCTTCACCTGCCTTCTCGGCATAATCTGTTCCACCTGAAGCGTAAATAATGGCACGTGATGAATTGATAAGCAACCCGCAATCTTTATTCTTACCATAAGTTGCAACTTCTTCCAGACTTCCACCCTGAGCACCCACACCAGGCACTAACAAAAAATGTTCAGGAACAATTTTCCTGATATTTGACAGGTCTTCTGCCCGGGTTGCGCCTACCACAAACATCAGATTATCAGGATTTCCCCATTTGCAAACAGATTCGATAACCGCCTCATACATTTTTCTGCCATCTTCTAGAGTCAGTTTCTGAAAATCTGCACTTCCCGGATTGGACGTTAAAGCCAGACAAATAATCCATTTATCCTTAAATTCAAGAAAGGGCCTCAAACTGTCTTCACCCATATATGGTGCCACAGTAACAGCATCAAAATTCATTTTATCGAAAAATGCTCTGGCATACATACTGCTGGTATTGCCGATATCACCGCGCTTGGCATCGGCAATGGTAAAGCAATCTTCAGGAATTGCATCAAGCGTTTCCGAAAGATCCTCCCAACCCTTCTGACCATATTGCTCGTAAAAAGCAGTATTTAGCTTGTAAGCCACCGAAAAATCCGCAGTAGCGTTGATTATCGCTTTGTTAAACTCAATAATTCCTGAAGGACTTTTTTGAAGGTGAGAAGGAAGTTTATCGGTAGATGTATCAAGGCCTGTACATAAAAAGCTTTGCTTTTGACTAATTTGTGATATTAATTGCTGTCTGTTCAAAGTAAATGTTTGATTTAAAATGTTATTTTTGACACTTTCAAAATTCTTTTGCAAAGTAAATGGTTAAAAGTTTAAGTTTATCTCTTTTCATTATCTGTGTTACACAGGTTTATGCACAAAACAATGTAGCCGGCGGTCAGTTGTCAGGAAACTTCCAAAGCAACACGCAGTTTTACGACCGCGATGCTAAAATCGGGGCTACAACTGAGGTGTACAATAAATATAAAAGCAGCACGGATGCATGGCTGTTTTTGAATTATGGCATTAAAGGCTACAATTTTTCTCTCAGATACGATCTTTATAACAACTCTCCCCTACTCAACCCGCAAGGTGTTTACAACAAGCAGGGCATTGGATTCTGGCAGGCTTCTAAAGATATTGACAAACTAAATGTTACGGTCGGTTATTTTTATGATCAGTTTGCCAGCGGCATGATTTTCAGAGCTTATGAAGACAGACTAATCGGAATTGACTTTGCAATTCAGGGATTGAGAATGAAATACGAAGTAAATAAAAACCTTCATCTTAAAGGTTTTGCAGGTCAACAAAAAGGAAATATTTTCTCGAGCGACCGATTTGCTGTTTCGCCTCAGGCTATCCGTGGATTTAATGCAGAAAACAGGTTTGATATTTCTGATAATTTTAAAATTGATGTCGGTGCTTCAGTTGTAAACAGGACATTAGATCAGGGAACAATGAACGGAGTTGTCACTCAAATAAATTCGCAGTTGCTCAAAGACCGTTTCATTCCAAAATACAATACTTACTCCTGGAACGGTTATGCAACAGTTGCTTATAAAGATTTCAGGCTTTACGGAGAATATGTTCAGAAATCGAGTGAAGCGATTAATAATCAGGAAGGCAATAAGTTGATTAATAAAGGTGGCAATGTGGTTTTTGGTTCTTTAAGCTGGTCTAAAGCATTTCCAAAACTCAAACGCAAACCATCATTCGGAGCAAATGTGCAATATAAACGTATAGATAATTTCAGGTTCCGTACTTCTCCTTTTGAAACGCTTTTAAATGGTATGATTGCGTACCTTCCTTCAATCACAAGACAAAATACATACAGATTACTTGCCAGGTACAATGCAGTAGTGCAGGATCTGGGAGAAGAAGCTTTTCAGGCAGAAGCTATTATTACTCCGAAAAGATTTACTAATATCACTATAAATTATTCAAGGGTAAACAGCTTGCAAAGCAATGGAATTAATGGCGTTGCTATCAAATTATTCAGAGAGTATTATTTAGAAGTACAGCACAGATTCAGTACAAAATTTAAAGTAAAAGCTGGATTTCAGGCAGTATTTTATAATCAGCAACGTTATGAAGTAAAAGATTTTACATATCCGAATGTTACTACATTAACACCCTTTACAGAGATTACATACAAACTCACAAAAAAACGTTCATTGAGGTTAGAGGCTCAGTATCTGGACACCAAACAGGATCTCGGAAGCTTTGTAAATCTAATTGTTGAAATGAATGTCGCACCATCTTATTCATTGAGTATTGGCGATATGGTTAACATTAAACCACACCGTTCTCCATCATCTACTATTCCATCAGAAATTACGCATTATTACAGTGCTTTTGGCAGTTACACTTACCATGCTTCGGTATTTTCACTTGCCTATATTAAACAGGTTCAGGGTGTAAACTGTACAGGTGGAATTTGTCGTATTGAACCGGCTTTCAGCGGGGTGAGATTTTCGGTTAGCACAAGTTTTTAAAGCATCGATAAATTCTATGGGACTTTTAGAAAATATAGATGATCCCGGCGATCTTAAAAAACTTCATCAGGAACAACTTGAAGAAGTTTGTCAGGAGCTCAGGGAATTTATTATTGACACAGTTTCAGAAAACGGAGGACACTTTGCTGCAAACCTTGGTGTTGTTGAATTAACAGTTGCCCTTCATTATGTTTACGACACTCCTGACGACAAAATAGCCTGGGATGTTGGACATCAGGCGTATGCTCATAAAATATTAACGGGTAGAAAAAAATTATTTTCAGGTAATAGAAAACTTGGTGGCATCAGTGGTTTCCCTAAAATTTCTGAAAGTATTTATGACACTTTTGGCACAGGACATTCTTCAACCTCTATTTCTGCAATACTTGGAATGGCTTCTGCTTCTGTTATTCTTAAAGAAAAAAGACAACATATAGCAGTTATTGGAGATGGCGCATTGTCTGCAGGGCAGGCTTTTGAAGCCTTAAACAATGCCGCAATTTCAGGAACCAATATTACTATTATTATTAATGATAACAATATTGGTATTGATCCGAATGCGGGGGCTTTAAATGATTACCTTCTCAATTTAAAACAGGGTGAAAACAACTGGTTTAAAAGACTAGGATTTTATTATGGCGGACCAATTGACGGACACAATATAAATGCACTTGTTGAAGAACTTGAAATCCTAAAAGGAAAAGAAGGACCGAAAATTCTGCATATCAGAACTGTAAAAGGTAAAGGTTATGCAGCCGCTGAACAGGCGCAAACAAAGTGGCACAGCACACAAGCGTTTGACAAACTCAGCGGAAAAAACATTTCATCAGCAGTTTCAAAAACACAAAAATTTCAAGATATTTTTGGCAAGACAATTTTAGAACTTGCTGAGAAGGATAAAAAAATTGTAGCTGTAACACCTGCGATGCTTTCCGGCAGTTCACTTCATTTTATGAGAGACCGTTTTCCGGACAGGGTTTTTGATGTGGGTATTGCAGAGCAACATGCGGTTACATTTTCTGCAGGACTTGCGACTATGGCACTGACACCATTCTGCGCCATTTATTCAACATTTTTGCAAAGAGGTTACGATCAGCTCATTCACGATGTAGCCCTTCAAAAGCTTCCTGTTGTATTTGCAATAGACAGAGCAGGTCTGGTAGGTGACGACGGTCCAACACACCATGGCGCTTTTGATATGGCGTTTTTAAGGTTAGTTCCTGAAATGGTTATTGCAGCACCTTCAAATGAACATGAATTGCGCAACATGATGCTTACCGCTTCAAAATATAAAAGTGGACCGTTTGCTATACGCTATCCAAGAGGAAATGGATTTATCGAAGACTGGCAAAACGAAATGGTTACCTTAGAAATCGGCAAAGGAAGAACGATCAGAAATGGCAATAATATTGCGGTTTTAAGTATCGGCACAATTTGCAATGAAGTCTTTAAAGCCTGTGATAAGGCTTCAGAAAAAGGTATTGAAGTATCTCATTATGACATGCGATTTGTAAAGCCTCTTGACAAAAAATTACTGGATGAAGTTTTTGCAAAGCATGAAGTGATTATCACTGTTGAAGATGGCTGTATTACAGGCGGCTTTGGAAGTGCAGTTGCAGAATATGCAGCGGAGGCTAATTATAAAGGCCGTTTAAAAATGCTGGGCATTCCCGACAAATTTATAGAGCATGGCACAATCACTGAGCTTCAGGCACTGTGCGGTTTTGATGCGGAGGGGATATTCAGGGAAATTAATTTAGATAGAAGTTTTAGTTAATTTTTAGGGCATTCAAGAACCTTAATTAACTGCCCTCGATTCACATAACTATTTATTTTTCTGACTAAACCTTTTATCAAAATTCAATTTCTCTTTTGTGATAATTTTAATCTTCTTTGCATCAGGATGATTTGGGTTAATAAGATAATTGAATTCTGCATGAATGATTGCACTTGGAACCTTTAAAACTGCTGCTTTATTTTCCCTGACAA
>JACMRS010000273.1 GCA_014376345.1 Bacteroidia bacterium
AAGAAGCCTTTTTAATCATACAATCGCTTACCAGCATATTATCGTTTGCCAAAGAAATTTCCGGTAACAGGGTATTTCCATTCCTATATTTTCAAACCAGTTACTGGATACGAAGCCTGCACCGCATTCTTAAAAAAATACAGCCTAATCCCTTATTTGCCTGGCAGAGTGATTTGAATCCTAATGAAAAAATAAAATCGTTGCCACCATACTATTGCAGAGATTGTGGTGGGAATGGTTGGTTGGGGATAAGAAAAGCAGACAATGATTACCTGGAAGACGATTTAATAAAAACACGTTCCTCCTTCATCGCCGAACGACAAAATAAGAATGTATATTTTATTTCATCTACAGAAAGTAAGTCAACTAAGGATTTATTTGCAGATGATTATAGCCCAACGGATATTTTTGAGTGTTATATTAATCCCGAAACATTAGAATTATCTGATAAAAAAGATGCGGAAAATTATTTCAAAATTGCAGGTGTAAAGAAACAAGTGGATGATAAAATTGAAAAAGTGTGTCCTCACTGCAATTCCAGAGATAACCTGGCATTGATTGGCACAGGGCTTACTACCTTAGAATCCATTGTAGCTGCACAATTGATGGCCACTGCAACAGATCCTGCTGAGGATCATGATAGAAAATTATTAGCTTTTACCAATGCTGTTCAGGATGCCGCTCATCAGGCAGGATTTATTGAGAGCAGAAATTTCCGGTTCGGAATGCGTCATGCTATTCAAACCGTTTTAAAGCAAAGTTCTGGTAGTATTACATTAACAGAACTTTATCCAGCATTTGAAAAGTTATGGCGACAAAAACTTATAAACGAAGCAAGACCCGAAGATGCTTTCATTTATAAATATTTACCACCCGATTGCGAAAGCCGTTTAAAAATTGAGGATTACAGGCAGAAAGACAAATCATTTACAAAAGAATTTTTAAAGGAATTCAGCAACAGGCTAAGTTGGGAAATATGGTCGGAATTTTCATTTAGTGCTGGCATAGGCCGTACTCTTGAAAAATCTGGTGCATCAGCTGTTGAATTCGATGTTGCCTTATTTGAGGATGTATATAATCAAATGAAGTATTGGCTGCAAAAGGAAGAGCTTGGTGAGAGAATCAATTCAGAAACATTTTCTAAATTTCTGTTGGGTTTTTTACATCGTCTACGTTTTAAAGGAGGTGTTGATCATCCCTATTTGAAAAAATACCGCTCGGAAAGAACCAACTATTGGTTGATTACACAAAGTGCTAATAAGAAACATTTTTTAATTAAAAATTTCGGAAAAAACTCTCGTTTACCAAAGTTTGCAACTCTATCTCCGGGACCTAATACAGCTGCTTTCGAAATTATACAAACCCAGAGTGGAAAGCAAAATTGGTATAGTACATGGTTTTTGAAATGTTTTAAAATGGTTGCTGTTTCAGAAACCGCCCTAATAAATGATTTTTATGATCAGTTGTTAGAATATCTGGAAGCTAATAAGTTATTGGATAAAAGAGTGGCAGCAGGTGTAAATAACGTAGGATTAAATCCCGATCAAATTTTCTTAACTACCACAGTCGCATCTTTTGAATGTAAAGTATGTGGAAACAATCTTAATGTAGGATTTGAAAATAGCCATTTGGTAGAAGGGATGCCATGTTTGCAATACAGATGTCCGGGTGATTATAAGATGAATCAAAATCACTTTGATTATTACCGAATGGTATATAATCGAGGCAGGGCATTAAGAATTTTTGCAAAAGACCACACAGGATTAATTGATAGGGATAAGCGTGAAAAATTAGAGAGAGATTTTAAACTTAGGCCAAGCTATCAAAGTACAAATGTTTTAGTTGCCACTTCTACCCTTGAAATGGGTATTGATATTGGAGATTTAAATATCGCTTTTAATGCATCTATCCCTCCTGAAACCTCTAATTACCTGCAAAGAGTTGGCCGGGCAGGTCGTGCCTCCGGCACTTCACTTATTGTC
>JACMRS010000274.1 GCA_014376345.1 Bacteroidia bacterium
CATTTTAACTTTTGGTTTAGAAGAGGCATTTACTGTCAGATATATTGTTCTGCCTTTTTTAACTTTACTACCGGAGGCCGGATCCTGATCTGTAATTGCATTCTTTTTAAAATCTTCGTTATAAATAGAATCAACTACCTCGAAATGAAAGTCTTGCTTATCAAGTTCTGCCTGAGCATTTTCTATACTCATTCCTTTAACATCCGGCACATCAATCTGTTGCCCGTGTTTCGTAAACCAGCCAATTGCAAATGTAGATAGCCAGGCAATTAAAAGAAATATCAGCGCTGCAAGTCCGAAATTCTTAAATATTTTTATAAATCCTGTTTGTGATTTAGCCATTTAATGTAGTTTGATTCTGAGCCCTTTCCTTGCCAAATTTGAGTATTTTATCAATAAAATCAAAAGGTTTGTAATTATTTATTGCTGCCTGATGGTAAATACAGGTTGCAGGTGTCATACCCGGAAGCGAATTAACCTCTATAAATACCACTTCAATTTCTGAATCTTCAAATATTCTCACAAATGCATCTATCCTGCAATATCCTTCTATATTGAGAAGTCGGGCTGCTTTTTCTAAAATTACTCTTACTTTTTCTGAAACAGATTTCTGTAATATCTGATTTTTTGAAAACCTGGCGGGGGTTATATTCTGACCCTGACCTGCAAGAAATTTTTCTTCAAGACTTAATATATCTCCTTCCGCCAGTGTTTCAGATGGCTCAAATATTTCATATTTCAATTCACCATTTTCATATCTTGTAAGCATTCCTGTGGTAGTTTCCAGAAAATGAGTTTCCGATTTTCTACCTACAAATTTCTCTACCAGAAAACATTCTTTTAAAGGAAATTCTTCTTTTTCATTTAACCCAAGAATGGTTTTAGAAGGCTCCACTAAAGGCTTCTCATTTCTGAACATCTGATCTGCAAATGCCCTTAACTGCTCTGTATTTTTGATTTTTTTAACTGCTGAACTGCAACCATCATCGTGTGGTTTAGCAATTAACGGGAAACCGATATTGTTTTCAATATAAAGCTCAATTCTTGCACGATCGAGAGCCCATTTTGCTTTGTCAACCATTAAATGATCGGCCACTGAAAATCCGTTATTACCTAAAAGTTCATTAGTAGTAAACTTATTTATTGTGATTTGAGAACTCGGAATTCCTGACCCGTTATAATACAATCCTGCTTTTTCAAGATGCTTTTGAATGGCACCATCTTCACCCGGTCTGCCATGCAGTGCTATAAATACGCCATCTGCTAAAAGTCTGACGCCATTAAAACTAAGCTGTTCGGGAGTAAAAACAAGTTTACCTTTTACATACTTTCTGGTAATACCTTCGCAAAGTGCTTTGATTTTTTCCAGTTCAGGATTAGGCTGATAGTTTTCAACTTTTTCTTTAATGTCATCTGCATTGTCTTTCAACATCATACTAACCGGTAAAAGCCAGAGTCGGATATCATCGCTGCTTCCTGATAAAAATACCGGTACCGGCTCGTAAGTTTCTGAAGAAGCCAGCTTTTCGTAAATATTTCTGCCGCTTTCAACAGATATATGCCTTTCGAAAGAATAGCCACCCATAATGACTGCAATGCGTTCTTTTTTAGTTTTACCGGCTTTTTTAGTATCTTCTATTGCCAGATCAAGTTCTGAAAGAAACTTGATCCATTTAGCGTTAATCGTATTTGTATGTATTCTTTCCGAAAGTGAATTTCTGATAATAAATGTCAAAAATTCTGAAGGATTTAAACCAATTTCAGCAGCCTGGTGAAAGAAAAATGAGCTCGGCATCATTCCGGAAGTTGTATTCGGATCATTCAACAAAATTTTGCCTTCATTGGTTATAAAACCATCTATTCTGGCATAAACATTAAAATTCAGATAGCTGTACAAAGCTTCGCATTTACTTCTGATGAGCTCCAACACTGCAGGAGTAACGCTGATTGGTGTAATTTTTCGCGACAAACCCGGAAGGTATTTCGACCTGTAATCAAATACTTCTTTACCCTTTTTTATTTCAGTCGGCGGCAGCGCAATTACCTGACCTGCATCATCTTTTACAACAATACAACTAAACTCACGACCTTCGATAAATGGTTCTACCAGCACTTCATTTTCTGAATGCAGGCTTTGTAATTCTACTGTATTTTTACCATCAGATGTAAGAGAATCAAGAAGGTCAAACAAATTGTCCGGATGGTAAATAATTTCTCCGTTTGCAAACAATGGCATTCCGATACCTTCTCTGATATCAACCAATGATCGTAATTTTTCAATTTTACCTTCATAAGTGAGAGACTGCCATTCATCAGCTTTTATATATTGAATAAATAGACTTTTGAAGATAGCCTGTTCAAATATTTTTTCATCTGCCTCGTGCACAACTGTTACACCTATTGAAGAACCCTGAACAGCAGATTTTACTACAAGTGGAAAGCCAATTGTATTTTTAGCATTCAAGAAAAATATTTTCCTGTAACTTGTTTCAGAAAGGTAAATTTCTCTGGAAACTGAAATAAATGATTGAGATTCGAATTCAGGATTGTCAGCAAGTAAAGCTTTTTGAAACTTTTTATTAATACCAACAGCAGATCCAAAAATACCTGAACCTGAGTAAGGAATCTGAAGCCATTCGAGCATTCCCTGAATGCTGCCATCCTCACCCATACTGCCATGTAACGCAAGAAAAGCAAAATCTATTTTAGATTTAAGGTCATCTGAATTGAGTACTTTTCCTAAAGTTGAAACAAGTTCCAGCTTTTCACTTTCTGTAGATTCAATACTTTCAGCATAAATCTGAAAGCCATGTTTAGTTTCAGGAAGCTTATCTACAGGAGGATAAAAATCGCGAATACTCCCTTTGTAAACGTACTGCCAGTCGAGCTCTACTATATTTCCAAAACTATCTGCAAATAAAGGCACTGCTTCGAAAAGTGATTTGTCAAGATTGTCATAAACAGTACGTCCACCTGCAAACGAGACTTCCCGTTCTCTGGATGAACCACCGAAAATAATTCCTACGCGTAATTTCTGATACATAGTTAAAGCGTTCAAAATTAAAGAAATCGCATGGAAAGCCATTATTTTTGTTTCCACAGAAAATCGGGGTTTTTAAGCAGAATTCTATTTTTAAGACAGGTTTTTTAAAGTATTTATAATTTATGGCACGGGAATTGCTAATTTGCGAACATGAATCTGAAATCAATAATTTTGACAGTAGCAGCATTTCTTGCTTTCAACTTTGCAAATGCTCAGGATACCACCAAATCAACTCAAAAACTTCCTTCTGTGGCACTTAAAACAATGGATGGGAAGTCAGTAAATATTGAGGATTATGGCAAAACAGGTAAAATTACAATCATTTCATTTTGGGCTACCTGGTGCGGTCCTTGTATTAAAGAACTTGATAACATTAATGTATTATTTGATCAGTGGCAGAAAGATTATGGTGTTGAACTTGTTGCAGTAACCATAGATGACAGCAGAAATGTATTAAAAGTAAAGCCAAGAGTTGATGGAAATGGTTGGCCGTATATTATTTTACTTGATGAAAACAAAGACCTTGCACGCGCTTTAAATGTTAATAATCCACCTCAGACTTTTCTTTTAGATGCTGAAGGAAATATTGTTTATACCCACACCGGATATACCGAAGGTACCGAGTATGAACTTGAAAAAGAAATTCAAAAACTTGTAAAAAAATAATCAGGTAAGTAACACTTGTTTAGCTACCAGAAAATTAGGAGCTATGGGTTCGCCTATAGCTCCTATTTTTTTAAGCGAAAACATCACATTCTCAATCATTTTTGATGAGATCTGATTGTCTGTTTGCCATTCGGTACTGTAAAACCAGTTATGAGCATCCTCTTCGTTCATCCCGAATTTTTCTATCAAAATATCGATGGCATTCGGCGCTTTCATGAACTGAGAAGCCGTAAATCCAATAATTTCACATATTTTAATAACTGCGTTATTTTGTTCTGCAAGTGCTTTATTTGAAGCTGCAATCTGGAAACATGACCAAGGTGTTACAAAGTCACCTATTCTTCTTAATTGCCCGCTGTCTACTAATGGTTTGGTTGTGTACTTTTCCCAGAAAAAGGCCTGACTTGCATTTTCAGTTAAAGATTTTAATGCGCCTGCCATATTTTCAATTAAAACAAAATCTTCCTGATTTATTTTCTTTCCTCGAACTTCAGCGTCAATCATAGCCATTAAATGAGAACCAGATCCAAACCTGCTTATTGCGTATTTTCTGTTTTCGCAACCTCCGATATTATTTATTCCCGAATCTGGCCCGGAATGTATTCCCCAGATTAAAGGCGAACTCACATATTGCTGTACCAGCTTAGCTTCCAGTCCATTTATAATTGCAGAAATAGCACCTTCCGTAAGCAGCACAGCCATGTCAAGATTGCCTTCTTTTAAAGCTTTAACCATTGCACCTGTCCCTGCAGGATAGAATTCCCATTGCAAATCAATGCCTTCCTTTTCAAAAAGGCCCATTTCCATTGCAAGTTGCCATGGTAAATTAAAATGCTCCGGAACACCGCCGATTCGGATAATCTTATTCATTTAGTTTTGTAATGGGATCAGCATTTTACTTGTCATCCCCTTATCACTCATTATTTTAATAATAACAGGAACATTAACTAAATCTGAAATTACAGCCTGATTTCCGGAAATGATAATTTGTGATTTTATTTCTCTTCCAGTAAGATCATAAACAGTAATATTATTTATAAGATCAGACGATTTTATATTAACTGTCCCTGAATGTGGATTTGGCCAGTAATTTATTGTTGAAATAGTTTCAGAAGAAACTGAAGTATTGCAAACCTTAACACTTAATAACATTGTTTCTGTAGCTTCGCAGCCATGAAAATCTGTTACTTTAAGACTGACATTCTGTAAGTTCCAGACTTTGATGGTTTTGGTGTTTATTAATGAATTCCAAAGTACATTTTTGAAATTACCTTTAACAGAAAGTTCCAAAGTATCTCCAAGACAAATGGTCGTGTCATTTTGCAAAAATCCGGGTGCAACTTTATAGGTAGAAATATTTATCGTGTCTGAGAAAGAGCAAGACTGATTATCGGTTATTTTAAGTGAGTAATCACCACCGGCATTTACTAATAAAGTTGATCTGTTTGAAAGTCCATTCTGCCAATTATAATAAATTCCGTTATTAAGCGGTGCTTTTAATAAAATATTGCTACCCGCACAAAAACCAGTGTCTTTTTCAAATTTGAAATATGGAAGATTCAGAATTCCAATCTGAATAGTATCTGAAGAAATACATAAGTTACTGTCTGATGTTTTTACAATAACGAAAGGTTCATTTAAGGCATTATATTTAAATGCAGTTGAAGAAATGTTATTCCATGAAATGACATTAAGCTGGCTTGAAACTACTAATTTAAGTGTGTCATTTCTGCAGACATTTATATCTGCGCCAAGAGTTGGTTTAACTGTTTTAAGGCTTTTTACAGTTATGGTATCTGCATAAATGCAACCTTTCGAATCGATAGCTTTAAGATATGAAGTCGTTCCTGCATTTGTTCTGAATGAATCTGAGCCATTGACGCCATTCCATTTGTAGGATGCAAATCCTTTATTTGCTGAAAGCAATATTGAACTATAATCGCAGATGGCTGTATCATTTGAAGCATTCAGAATTTCATGATAAATCAATGTTTTAATGCTGTCTTTTATAGGGCATCCCAGGTAACTGCTTTTTGCGGAAATTTTTAAAGTGCCTTCCTGATTTACAAAAATATCTGTAGCTGTTGTCTGCCCGCCTCTGCTATCGGTAATAATCCAGGATTCATATTCTTTTGGAATAGTAATTCTTATAAAGTCGGAATAACATGCTGACTGAACAATGCCCTTAAAAACCGGCCTGGTATCATCTACATAAATGTTAACATAAAATGTATCTCTCATACAAAGGCTGTTTTTTGAACTGACAATAAGTCGTAGAGTGGTTGCTGAAGAAACAGAATAAACAGGATTTGAAAATGTGGATTTCCAGGAGCCATTCAAATCTTTCCAGTTGTAAGTGTAGCCAGAAATACTGTCTATACCGGGTTTGATATTAGTACCAACGCAAACTAATTGCGTTTCTTGGGGTTTTAAAGATCTGTAAACCGGAGCATTGTAAAAAGAAAGCATAGCTACTTTATTTGTATTGGTTACCCAATTTCCATAATACATCGGGCCATCATAATTAAGACCTTTTATAGCGCAGCTTGATGCAGAAAGCCTGAGTACAATTTTATTGTTTCGAATCTTTCCACCTATAATTGTAGAGGTTCCACCATTGAGAGAAAAATACTGATAAAATCCAGAATCTGCTCTTAATTTATCGGTTGAATTATAAAGTTCAAGAGTAAGTTCTGTTTGAAAAGCATTTGAGAAATATGCATATTTAATATTTAATGGTTCAACTTCTGTTAAGGCATCTCCATAAAGATCTCTTCCAAGTTGCCTGGCCATATTTAGTCCAAGTTCCTCATAACCATTGTTGAAATTAAAATGACAACCATCATGACCATTTAATCCGTTTACAGTAACAGTAGTATGCTTTTCAAGTGAAAATTGAAATTGTCTCTGATATTCCCTAAGCTGTAATGAAGGCGACCCGCAACCCTTACGAACCTGAACAACATAATTTTTATGTAAAGGTTTACAACCAGAATTATTCCACTGATAACTTAATTTTTTGTAAAGTGAGTCATGCAACTTTGCATTTGAACCGTCACTTTCACCTTGATAAAATAAAATTCCTCTTAGTTTAAGAAAAAACCCGGCGTTATTAATTCGTTCTTCTAACTGTCTGTAATTTGAACGTGGGGAAGTTATTAGATCATAATCACCAGGATCATATTGAAAAAAAGTAATTGGCCGACCTCCAATACCACCATTAATAATTGCAATTGGAATACCGTAATTATCAAAAAGTTTTTTCGCCATAACCAATCCCCACTGCCCTACCGAGCCTTTGGTATAATAATTATCACCGTCTGCTAAATACCATGTTTTATCATTTAAATCAGAAATGTTTCCAAAAGATCTTATAAAAGAATCGGAATAGGAAGCATTTGCCGATCCACTGTTATTGTAGTTTCCTGCAACAGAATTAGATTGCCCAGTGATAAAATATGCATCACCTGCTAAAACTGAATTAACATTTAACACCAAAGAATCCTTGCCATTCAGCAAGGTTAAATAAACTTTAAAATCGTAGTTATAACGTCCTGCTGTAAGCGTTTCTTTAAAACTAAATGATTGGTTTTTTGTAACAGGTCTGATTGTAGTATGTGTAAGTACTTTATTTTTATAAAGGAAAATTTTGATGTCTGTAAAATTTGTAGTTGCAGTATAACCTGAAATTATAACTGTAGCTTCATTTGTTTTTACATTTCTTGGAAACAGTTGAAGATTATTAGGCTTTTCTGTAAAAAAATATCCTTGAGCAAAAATGGCATTAGAATAACAAAATAAAAAGGTAAAAAAGAGTAGTATTTTCTTCATATCGAAACAAAAATACTAATAAAAATTCAATTTTTTATAGTTATATAGAACTTAAGCAGATCCTTTATCAGAATCGTATTATTGAAATTTTTATTAACAAAATGGTTAGCTTTTAATGCTGTAGCCTCTCTTAAATTTTGATTTTCAATGAGCATTAAAATATTTTCAGCAAAATCATTTGCAATATCTGCAACAAAAACGTCTTCTTTGTTTTGAGCATTTATTCCTTGCAAACCGGTACTTGTTGTTACAACAGCTTTGCCGGCTGCCATGGCTTCAAGGGTTTTCATTCTGATACCGCTACCACTTTTAAGAGGTACCACCATAATTCCTTTATCAGAAATAAATTCAGCAGCATCAGGCACCTCTCCCATTATTTTAACCGTGTTACTCTGGTATTTATAAATCTCCTCAGGCATCATTTTTCCGGCTATAAATAATTGTGCATCCGGAATTTTATTTTCAACTAAAGGCCATACTTCTGTCAGCAGCCAATTTACACCTTCCAAATTAGGAAGCCATTCCATCGAACCTATATGATAGACTTTTGAAGAAGGTTTATTGTTCGAAATTACATTGATATCAATTCCGGCTTTTGAAGTAAAAACCGGTTTTTCTGTGTATTTTTTAAATACTATTTTGTCTTCTTCAGTAATAGCAATTATGGCATCAAAATGAGGAAGAATTTCAATTTCGTATTTTTTGATTCTATTATAAATCAATTTAAGATACCATTTTTTAAGACTGTTTTTTTCTGTTAAAGCAAGTCCTCCCCAGATATTATGTTCAACATTATGCTGCCTTAAAACAAGTTTTGCTTTTGAAACTTTTGAAATTTCCTTAACATACATGCTCGCGAAAAGGCCTTCAAATTGTATAATGTCAAAGTTGTTTTCCTTAATATATTTAACAAGATTATCTTCAAAAAGTTTGTTATAAAACCTGATGATATTATAAGATTCATTTGAAAACAGATTTAAAATTGCATCCAATGGTTTTAAAGAAGTGTCAATTTTAAACGTATGGATTTGATGCAGGAAAGAAAATTTTTCCAGAAGTGTTTTATTATCAACGAAATGTTTCAGTGTATTCAGAGAATAAAATGAAACATCCTCTCCTGCTTCTGCAAAACCTTTAAGGTGTGTATACGCAGCAATTGCACCTCCATCTTTCAATGGATAAGGAACTCTGCTGCCGATGACAAGAATTTTCATTTTTGCAAAGATACAATTTGCAGGATAGTAAAATGATTACTATTCGATAATAAGTTTAACAGAACTGCCTGATACTTTTTCGCGAAGCAAATAAATGCCAGGTGAAAGACCTTGCGTATTTATATTTTGCTCAATTCCTGCTTGCACTTTATAACTGTAAATGCTTTTACCACTGATATCAAATAGTCCTAATTCAACCAATCCTGAACCTTTGCAGGTAACTGTAAAGTCTCCATTACTTGGATTTGGGTAAACTGTAATTCTGTCATTAATTTTAGAAGAAATAAAAGGAATTCCAACTGTGAGAACAAACAAAACCTTAGCATCATTTGTTATAACTGGCGGCTGGTAATCGAAATAAATATAAGCTTTATTAGTGATTGAATCTCCATGAAGAAGTCCTGGTTTTACATTCATTTTAAAATAAACCCAACCCTGACTCTCAGGTTCATTTTGCTCTAGCGGTGGTAATTTAATATTTTGAAAATCCCATATCAAGGCATTATTTATCACTTTTAAAGAATATTGCGAAAGGTGACTTGTTGCAATTACCTGAATGAAATTTAGGGGAAGTTTACTACTGATCGTATCAATTACTGTAACTCCGTAAGCAGTATCAGTTCCCAGATTCTGAAAATGAATCATGTAATAAATTTCTGCAAGTCCCGGAGGAATTTTGCCTGAAGGCGTACATTCTTTAAAGTTTGGATCGAACCCTGAAACTACTTTTTGATTTAGAGTGTCATTGTTATTTTTAAGATTAAAATCTGCAGTTGGATTTACACTTATATCCGATGTGAAAGTTAAAATGGTTCCAAGACTAACAGGAACAGGCACATTTACAACAATTTTAATATTGCCACCATCATTCCATTCAAGATTGTAAAATTTATAAACAAGCGTATTACTGACATTTGAAAAAGGAGTGACAGATGAGCTGACATAAACTAGTTGAGAAGGAATTTTAACCGTTAGAATCAAAGAATCAGAAACTGCACCAAGGTTTCCATAACTTACGTTGTAAGTTTCGTTAAATCCCTGTCTTGCTCTGAAACCTGAAGTTACCGGAGTTATTTTGGTATAGAGATCTGTATTCAAATTTGCAACCTGAACTAAAATTGTAAAATCAAATTGTGCTACATCTTCTTTTATATTAAATGAATCAATGCAAGGTGAAATAGTTGAATTAGCAAGTGCTGATTTAAATTTATACTTGCCAGGGGGCAGAACAATACCGTAATTACCATTAATATCTGAGTAAAATCTGAATTCAACTCCTGATTTATCGGTAGCAATAATAGGAAAAATTTTAAGCGGCACATCAGGTAAATTAACATCGCAGCTTTTGTCTCTGTCAAAAACTACACTTCCTGATAAAGAATTGCCTCTTACTAATTTGTAAACATTAGATTTTCTTTCGTTAACTGAAGAGTCATAAAAATATACCACACCATTATTTCCACCAGTAAAATAATAATTTCCAATTGAAGTATTTGTTGACTGCCATTTCCATATTTTATTAAGTGTATCGCAGAAATAAATTGAGTCTTGATTTATATTACTCAAACCAGTATAAATATACCTGCCATTTGCTGAAAAAGAATTGACTGATGGAAAATAAGTTTTATCAAAGTTATAAGTAATATCAGAATATGAATCTGCTGAAGAAAATATTGCAATTAATTTCTGACCCTGATTATCTGCAACCGCTGCAAGCTGGGAATTGTTAACCGGAGAAAGTGCAGATATTTTGTTAAAATTTGCAAGACCCTGAACAAAACCAAGGCCGGCAACATAATGCATTATTGGTGGAGTTGAAGCGCCAAAAACACAAAGAGTGTTATTGAAAACTGCTATTTTATTAAAGCAAAGATTCTCATCCGGAGTTAAATAAGTGCGGCTTCCATCAGAATTGTATCTGGTTATTCTGCATGTATTTCCAAGTGCTCCTGAATCCTCAAGAACATACAATTCATTTTGAAAAACTGTCATATCTTTAATTGTACACCCTTCTGAACTGGGAATACTATCCCAAATTGTACCGTTAAAACGCAGTAGTCCGAATCTTTTTTGTAAGGTTTTATGAATATGGTTTCCACCGAGATAAATAAAATTTCCGGTAGTACTAATTGAAGAAACAGTTGATGTGAAAACATTTTGAACAGGATAATTAGCCCATCCTGAACCATTAAATTTACAAACCGTTGCTATAGATTTTTTATATGAATAGATATTATTTTCAATAATTTGAGAAACATCGCCATTTCTTCCTGAACCGACAGAACTTAAATTTGCAGGTAATTTTTTAAGTGTGAAACCCGCTTGTCCAAACAGCATTACTCCTGAATTTACAAGAAAAAAAACAAACAGAGTTTTTAAAATAACCTTATCAAATTGAAGTTTCATAACCATATATTGTGCAATTTAATGAGAAAGATTGAAAATTAAACCAAAATTAAATCCAATGGTTCTAATGTGATTGTTATATCTCATCGAATTTGAAAGCTGAGGCTTTAACATTGAACTGTATCGAGTATCAAAAGAAAAACTCATTTTCCTGCTAAACTGATATTGAATTCCAATTCCGCCAATCAGGTTGTTATTTGTTTTTCTTTGTTGAGATTTATCGTTTAAAGATTCCTTTTGAAGTCGTCCAGCTGTTAAAATATCACCTTTACTGCCAGTATTAAACAGAAAACTACCACCGGCTTGTGTTGAAATTGCAAGTCTGCGACTTAAAGGAAAAACATAAGCAGCTAACACAGGCACTTGAATGTATGTAATAGTAGTATTTGCACTGCCAGTAGTATGTTCAGCAAATTCGTCGTCTAAATAATAATAACCAGCAATACTTCCATCAATATCAAATATCGGGGCATTATTAACATATAAATCATAATTACCTACCTGACCGGTACTGAAATATTCAATACCTGATGAAACAGAAAATTTACTGAAATTGTACTTGGCACTAATTCCGTAGTTTAAAGTTGTTTTATTTTTAATGCTCCCATCATATTTATCAAGCAGGTCTTTATGAACAAATTTATTATTTGAAGGCTTAATGAAATAATTATTAAAAGTGGTGGTTGGTGAAACCATTGCAGCTATCTGCCAGATTGGAATTTCGAAATTGTATTTATTTTTTTTTCTGCTAGTGTCGCGGTATTTAAATGGATCGAATGCAAAGTTATTTTCAGGAAATACATTGAAATTAAATTCGGCACTATTCAACTTTGTTAGTTGAGGTTGTGAAATTCTTATTGTTTCAATTTTAGATTCTTCGCTGTTATTGATTTCAGTATTAATAGAAGTTCTTTTTTTGTTTGAAGCAATTACTTTAGGAGTTGTAATCTCATTTTTCTGATCTAAAACTGCCACTTTATCTACTACTTTATTAGAATTAGATTTACTTTTTCCGATTTTTAATTTAGAATTTGATTGTGTGCTATTCTTATTTTCAACAGAAGATTTAGAGATAGTATTTTTATTGACTGGAGCATATTTTTCAGTAGAACTAATATTTGATTCATTTGATTCAACCTTATTAATTGAATTCCCATCTTTAAATGCTTCATTCTGAGATGCTGGCGAATTGCGGTTTAGATTGGTGCTTTTATTATTGGTATTATTGGAATTACCTGAATTTCCTGATGAATTAGAATCATTATTATTGTGAGTGATTTTTGTATCAGAAATTGAGTTAGAATTATCAGTAGCAAACTTTAAGGTAATTAAAGCAGCAGCTGAAGCAAAAACAAAAAAGAATATTATCAGAAATCTTCTTTTGCGTTTTTTTTCTTTATGCTTTGAATATACATTAGCAAAGTCATTCCATCCAGTATCTTGAGAGGTGGGCTGATCAGCACCAAGCTTATCGCGTAAAAAATCATCTATATGTTTTTTGCCGCTGCTCACTTCTTTATTAACGTAATTAATTGTTTTAAATATTTCCTTGCTTTAAGAAGTTGTGTTTTGCTGGTACTTTCCGAGATACCAAGTAATTCGGCAATTTCTTTATGACTTTTTCCATCAACAGCATAAAGATTTATAACTGTCCGGTAACCTGCGGGTAATTTCTGCATGCATTCCAATACCTCTTCTATTTCCATTGCCTGAGCTTGCTCATCAAGCATGTCACTTTCCGGACCTTCATCTTCACCCAAATCAGCTACATCTACAAATCCGGCTTTTTTAGCTTTTTTTCTGATGTTAGTAATGGCATTATTCACCATTATTCTGGTAATCCAGGTTTCAAGTGATGAATCACCGCGGAATTTATGAATGTTATCAAACACCCTGATAAAACCTTCCTGCATAAAATCTCTTGCTTCGTCGTACCCATCGGCATAACGTTTACAGATGCTCATCATTTTAGGTGAAAACAGCTCAAAAACCTCCTTATAAGCCCTGCCATCGCCTTTTACACAGGCATCTATCAGATCGCTATTTGAAGTGCGGGCCAGGTTCAATGTTATATTGAGGGTTTGTAAAAACAATTTGTTTCTAATATTTCTAGGTAATGACTCTTATTAGTATAAAAGTTGCTCCTGATAACAGAAGAATTATATAAGGTGTTAATTATCAGCACTATAATAATTTATATACAGGGTAAAAGTAAATAAAAAAACAGGGAAACATAAATTTTAAATAAAAGTTTGGTTATTTTTCTTATTAATCTTAAATTTGCAGTCCTTTTAAAAGAAACATGGCAAACCATAAATCATCCATTAAACGAATCAAGCAGACGGAAGTTAAAAACGAACGCAACCGTTATCAGCATAAGAGTACGCGTACACTTATTAAAAAACTTAGGTTAAGCACCACTAAAGACGAGGCTTCTGCTCTTTATTTAGAAACTGCTTCAGCTATAGACAAGCTTGCAAAAAAGAATATCATCCACAAAAACAAGGCAGCGAATTTAAAGTCGAGTCTTGCAATACATGTGGGTAGCCTTTAATTAAGGCGCAACCATACAACCTTCCTGCTTTGCAGGGAGGTTTTTTTTATTTTTGAAAACTTTGATATTAACCTCATGTCAGAAAACAACCAACCTATCAGGTTGTGGGCCGAAGATGACCGCCCACGCGAAAAACTGCTCAATAAAGGCAGGCATTCCCTCAGTGATTCAGAACTTTTAGCAATTTTACTCGGCTCTGGAACCAGCAAAAAAAGTGCTGTAGATGTTGCTCGTGATGTGCTTTCACTTGCCGGTAACAATCTAAATGAACTTGCGCGACTTGATATTAAAGCGTTGTGTAAGGCCGAAGGCATTGGTCCGGCTAAAGCCATTACAATAATTGCTGCAATAGAACTTGGAGGCAGGCGAGAAGCCAGTCTGGCTAAAGAGAAAACAAAAGTAGCCTGCAGTAAAGACAGTTATAATCTGCTGCGTTATAAAATGGAGGGACTTTACCATGAAGAATTTTGGGTAATAACATTGAGCAGAGCGAACAAAGTAATTAACGAGCATAAAATCAGCGAAGGCGGCATGACAGGAACTGTTGCCGATCCGAAGCGGATATTTTCAACAGCATTAAATGATAACGCATGTTCGGTTATATTGTGTCACAACCACCCTTCGGGTAATTTAAAGCCCAGTCAGGAAGATATTAACCTGACTAAAAAACTGCGAGAAGGCGGTAAAATGTTAGACATAGTTGTTGTGGATCATATTATCATCGGTGAAAAAGGATATTACAGTTTTGCGGATGAAGGCATGATGGTTTAATGGGATGGGTTACTTATATGTGATATTAGTAATAAA
>JACMRS010000275.1 GCA_014376345.1 Bacteroidia bacterium
AGCTGAACATGATGCGGCACCACATGAAAGAGCACTTCAGAAAGCACTTGCAAAAGATATAACTATCAGAGTACATGGCGTTTCTGAATATGAAAAATCAGTTGCTGCAAGTTCAATTCTTTTTGGCAAATCATCAGTTGAAGAACTTTCAAATATTGACGCAGAAACTCTTGAAGGTGCTTTTGATGATGACCGTAAATTTCATTTCGAAAAAAGCCTTTTAAATGGCGAACTAAACGTGCTTGACCTATTGGCCGTACACACTACGGTTCGGGCATCAAAAGGCGAAGCAAAGAGAGAAATTTCAGGAAATGCAATTAGCATTAAAAAAGAAAAAATTACTGATCCTGCACTCAACATTACTTCAGATTTTCTGCTTCATGATAAATATTTCTTCATACAGAAAGGAAAAGAATTTTATCTTATTATCTGTAACTAAAAAATTAGCTATGTTAAGCATCAATCCATCAGAAATTCCAATTCCAAAGTTGCATCACTATTTACTGGGAGCTATTGGTCCAAGGCCAATATGTTTTGCCAGTACAATAGATAAAGCGGGGAATCCCAATCTTTCTCCGTTTAGCTTTTTCAATGTATTTTCCGCTAACCCTCCTATTGCAGTTTTTTCACCTGCCAGAAGCGGTAGAACCGGAGAAAGCAAGGACACTTATTATAATGTACTTGAAGTACCCGAAGTGGTAATAAATATTGTAACATACGAAATCGTACAACAGGCAAGCCTTTCAAGCAGCCCGTATGCAAAAGGAGTGAATGAATTTACAAAATCAGGACTGACACCAATAGCATCTGAAATTGTAAAGCCATTCAGGGTAAAAGAAAGTCCGGTACAGTTTGAATGCAAGGTAATAGAAGTAAAATCTCTTGGAGAAAAAGGCGGTGCCGGAAATCTTGTTATCTGCGAGGTTGTAAAGATACATATTGATGAATCTGTGCTTTCTGAAGATGGAAGTATAGATCAGCAGAAGATAGATCTGGTTGCCAGAATGGGTGGAAACTGGTATTGCAGGGCGCATGGTGATGCTTTATTTGAAGTGGAGAAACCTCTTTCAACTATTGGAATTGGCATTGACAACTTACCTGCGCACATAAGAAACAGTAATCTTACAGGCAATCAGCTTGGTTTATTAGGAGGTTTGATTGATGCTCCTAGTGAAGAGGAGATACAATCTATAAAATTACACTATAATATAGAAAAAAGTGATGAAGATCTTGGAAAGCAACTTCTTGCTGAAGGTAAAATAAAAGATGCCTTTTGTATTTTATATTAACATCCTAACGTATTCTTAAATTTTGAATGCAGATGAAAAAATATAAGATTTTACTCTTTATAATTATCTGCTTTAATCTACAGTTATCTGTAAATGCCCAGGATTTTCGAAATTTAAAATTCAAAACTTTTACTGTTAATGAAGGCCTTGTCCATAACATGGTTAATAAATGTGTTATGGATAAAAAAGGGTTTATATGGCTTGCAACTGAGGGAGGTTTAAGTCGTTTTGACGGATTAAACTTTAGAAATTTCACTCAGAAAACCGATGATACATTATCATTACCAGCACATTTACTTACCAACATAGTCAGTGATAACAACGAAAAACTCTGGTTAGGAAGCAATAAATGCCTATTTAGTTTTAACATTAAAACTGAAAAAATATATGCACCAGATCATTATCTGGCAAAAGGTGAAATAAAAGCCATTGCTATTGACACATTAAATGATTGCTTATGGTTTATCAATGAAACACTTCACAAACTTGGTTGTTATCATTACAATAACGGACAAATGGACACTTTTAAAAGTAAAATGCCACAAAATGCCTGTGACATTGAAATGTATAAAGGTGCACTATTTATGTCATTTCAAAGAATTGGTGTTTATAAATTTGACCTGAAAACACATAAAAAATCGAAGGTTCTGGACAACTGGACATTGAATTTTTACAAAGATAAAAACCGTTTATGGATTAGCGTATGGCAGGACAATCTTTATTTATATGATGATGTTTCAGATAGCTTTATAAGCTACAATCTGGACATTTCAATAAACGGAGACCCACAAGTTTATATTAGCATGTCGCTAACTAAAGCTCCTTCTATTAGTCCTGACAATATATTATGGATAGCAACTCAGGCTGATGGATTAGTTGCATACAATACAGATCAAAAAAAACCTGTATTTGGTTATAAGTATAGTCCACGGGAAAAACAAAGTATAGTAACTGATTATACCAATTATATATATTATGATAAACTCGGTAATTTATGGCTTTGCAGCTGGCGGGGCTTAATGCTGATTAATCCATTGGATCAGGAATTTAAATCGAAACAACTGGAATATCTTGATACAAGAGGTTACAACAGTGTAAACGGGATGGTTAGAGACAAAATAAATCCTGAAATAATATGGATAAGTGCAAATGGCAGTGGAATTTGTAAGTATAACACACAAAAACAAAAAGCACTAAAACAGTTTTTCTATTATGATGAAAATGCTGACT
>JACMRS010000027.1 GCA_014376345.1 Bacteroidia bacterium
CAGAAATAAATACCCTGAGAATACCCTGTAAGATCAATACCGATAACACCTTCCCTGTTCTGAACAGGAACAGAATATAATATTCTACCGGTAATATCAGTAATGTTTAAATTAGCACCGGTTGATTCTGATATTCTGTAACTTATATCGCAGGTATTATTAAAAGGATTAGGAATGGCCATGAGCATGTTTGCGCTGCTGTTAATAGTTGATATTGCTGTAGTATTAAACCCTGTTGAAGTTAGTTTCAGGTTATCTATATTGATGCCGTCGTAAACAGTATTGTGGTCATCGTCGCTGTACATCAAAAACCGAATCTCTACTTTGTGCCCGATATAATCAGAGAGGTCTATTTCCTCTTCAAGCCATCCATTGCTTCTGCCATCATATAATGGCATGCCGGGTTCCTGATATTCAGTGCCCGGAAGGGTATACCTTCCACATAAAGACTTCCAATTTGCACCATTATTTTTCGATATTTGAACCTGGGCATAATCATAGTACGGCTCAATATCATAATTAATAAGAAAACTCAGCGCACATTTTTTAATATCAGATTTATAAAGGAGGTCGAATGTATTATTTAATTTCAGAATATTGGTTCCTGCATAACCATATTTTTTACCCGCACTTTCACTAATACTGTAGGGTGGCGAAGCAAATGTCCAATCATCATTTTCCCAGCCTGTCGAGCTATTAAAATTAGAATCGAGTGAAGAAGTTTCAACCAAAACATTTAAGTTAGAGGGAAGACTTACGTAGGTAATAAATGTGTCAGTATGTTCAAAATAATCATTGCTTACCTGCAATACAAATTTAAGTGGCTCAGCATCCAGTGATCCCGCAATAACGTTAGCTGCAAAGGCTCCTTTTGCTGTTCCTGTAAATGGAATTCCGGAATAAACATTATCTGAAACAGGAAGATTTTGAATAACATTATTATCCAGTGGAATTAAAGTTACCTTAAGTTCATTTAAACTGTCAATACCGTAATTGCTGATGTTATAACTTATTAAAATCTGATTATTTTTAACAGCAAGTAGTAATGGTGTAGTATTGTGAACTATTCCAAATCCATTGCAAAGTTTTGCTGCATTGATATTGGTATAAATTTCTTCTTTACACTGGTCGATAATTTCGTTTGCGGGAGAATAATAAATACCGGGATTACCTGATGCACATGATACTGAAAGTATTTTCTGATCACCTAAAAACCAGTCTTCAGGAGTGCCATTAAGAGCATAACGGTATAATTCAAAATTCTTACCCGATCTTTTACCATTTTCTTCTGTAAGCATTTTACTGATTAGTCCGAGACCTTTATCACCGGCATTTGCAACAGTTGACTGAAAACTCCATGGATTTACGATAGAATTACCAGGACCTTTATGATTGATTACAAAATTGAAGTTGTAACGACCGCAAAGTGATCTGACGTTACCCGATTCTGCGTCTGAAAAAGGATAAGGACCTCTATATTTATAGTAATCTGTGATGTTTCCGGAAGAACCAAAATCATCAAGACCAAAATTGAATGCATAATTACTCAGAGGATCAACACCAACTGAATCTTTGTTATCTGCGGTTAATACAGTCCCGCTATAAAATGCATGCCTGTTCTTCGACCAGGTTCCACCACCATTTGGGTAAGTGGTGCTGTTATAATTATAGCCATCAGGATTTACACAAGGCATAAAGAATAATTCTGTATTGTCAACAATTGCTTTAATCTCAGGATCAGTATTGTAATTTTCGAGAAGATAATACATGTAAAAAATAAGCTGAGAAACACTTATCGGCGCATTTGAACGGTGAGCTGCTGTGTAAAGAATTTTTGGTTCAGACTCATCTGTTGAGGCATTATCCGAAATTTTGAGATAGTATACAGGGCGGCCTTCATAAGTATAAAAACTGGATACCGGTGTTTTTTCAGAAATCAGATTTGGATAAAGTGCATGCATACTATCCAGCTCTGCAAGTATTTCATCATAAGTAAAATAACCGCCCATGCTGCCTAAATTAAAATCTTCAGGCTTTTTTATATGATCAAGCTTTTGGGAATTACAATTAAAATTAACAGGTTTTGAAAGTGAAGCAACATTAGATCCGTTAGGAGAATTCTGCGATGCATAATAAGTGTTTACATCCTCAATAATGATATCAATAGTATAGGATAAAGCTCTTAACCGGTCAATTTCATCCTGTGAAAGATCATTTATAATATACGATTGAGTAGAATATGCACCTTCAACATTTATTTTATCAGTAATGAGCGATTGCAGAGTATGAGAGTCGTCGAAGTTGATCCTTACTTTTGAAAAGTAGGATACCTGAGAATGAGCCAGATGGCCAATTCCCAGACATAAATACAGACAGAGGCTTTTAATTAAAAACTTCAACGGTACAATAATAATAAAATATTTCAGAAAAACAAACTAATTAACATGTTATCCACATATTTTGTCTAAAATTAGTATTGTAAAAAGCTGATTAACAGTTTTTAATACTCATTATAAACATTTGTCAGCGCCTCGTAACCCTCATCAGTTATGAGAATCGTATGTTCATATTGTGCTGAAAGCTTGCCATCTATAGTTCTGGCAGTCCATTTATCCTTTTTGTCCACCTTTGCCCTCGCCTTCCCGGCATTAATCATTGGTTCGATAGTAAAAATCATTCCGGGTTTCATAACCGGACCGGAATTTTTAGGTGCAATATGATCTACCTGAGGGTCTTCGTGAAATTTTATGCCCACACCATGACCGCAAAATTCGTAAACCACAGAATAACCCAGGCTGGTAGCATATTTATTAATTTCAAAACCGATATTACCAAACTGGTTACCTGTAAAGCACTGACCGAGGCCAATCTGCAGACATTCTTTAGCAGCATCCACAAGTTTTTGAGCGTATTCAGAAATAGTGCCAACAGAATACATTCGGCAAGTATCGCCGTAATAACCTTTTAAAATGGTGGTAACATCAACATTAACTATGTCACCATCTTTAATTTCATAATTATTGGGAATTCCATGACAGATCACATCATTTGGTGAAATACACGTCGCAGCCGGATAGCTGTTATAACCTTTAGTTGCGGGAATAGCGCCATGATCTCTGACAAACTCTTCAGCTTTAGTATCAATAAATTTGGTAGTATTGCCTGCAATAACAAACTGTTCAAGATATTTTAGAGTAGTGCCAGCCAATTTGCTGCTTTCTCTGATTCCTTCAATCTGTTCCGGTGTTTTAATTTTAATTGCCACTGCTGTTCTATTTTTTTGTTGGAAGCGTTTGTTTTAGCTCCTCATAATATTTCTGCAAATATAACATTCTGCTGCCATACCAGCTAAACATCTCACCATCGGCAAGAATTATGTTACTGTCAGGCAAAAATTCCTTCAGTTCATCAATGTGTTTTTGTTTAAAAGGAAAAGGCTCTGAAGAAAGTAAAATGACTTCAGGATTGATTTTTTTGATTTCGTCGAGATTCAATTCAGGATACCGGGTGCAATCTTTTTCAAGATAATCTCTGAGACAATTATTCAAACCAAACAAAGTCATAATTTTATCAATAAATGTATGTGTACCTGCTGCCATGTATGGGTCTTTCCAGATAAGGTACAAAGTTTTGAGTTGTTTTGTTTTTGAAGAAATAATTTCTGACAACGACTGTTTTACATCATCCGATATTTTTTTAGCTTCAGCTTCTTTGTTTGTAATCTCCCCTATTTTCAATATCATTTCCAACGATTGATCTATTGAAACAATATCACTTATCCAGACAGGAAATTCTTTCATCAACACTTCAATATCTTCTTTCAGATTTTCTTCTTTGTTGGCGATAATCAGATCGGGATTTAATGATCTAATCTTTTCAAGATTCAGTTTTTTAGTGCCGCCAATTTTAAAAGCAGCTTTAAAATCTGCTTCGGGGTGAACACAGAAAATAGTCTGACCAACAATAGATTCTTTTAAACCAATATCATACAGCAACTCAGTTTGAGAAGGCACCAGTGAAATGATTCTTTTAGGAGGGAAAACAGGCATCCTCACTTCAAAGCCAGCCTGGTCGGTAAAGATCATTTAAGATTGTTTAAATTAATCTTATTTCGAAAAAATCAATACCGGTATTTTTGTAGTGTAAGTTAATTCTGCAGATTTGCTTGGTATAAACATACTTTCAAAAAATCCTTTTTCTCTATCTGTAAACATGATTAATAATTCAGGTTTTGTTTTTTCTACATATTTAGTAATTCTCTCTACAATTGAAAGATCAAGGTTATTTTTTTTAATATTTAAATTAACATTTTCAAATTCTTTTGTGTTGAATAGTTCTTTTACTTTTTCTAACTTCTTATTATCAAATACTATTGATGAATAATGCAATACTTCTAATTTTACAGGTATCTCATTAGTTAATTTAGAAATTTTATTTATTTCATTCTTGAAGTTTTCGAAATCAGACAAATAAGTAGCATTGATTAAAGATTTCTCTCTATAATGACTTGGTATCACCATTACCGGAACTTTAGAATTGCCTATAATAAATGAGGTATGTGTACCCATAACTTTTCTTAGCATACCTGCACCCAGGGTGGCAATACAAATAAAATCGAATTTGTTTTTTTCTGCGTAAATAATTATGTCTTTCTCAGTTGAGATACTATTTTCAACAACAAATTTTACAGTGGCGAATTTGTCTTTTCCTTTACCAATAGTTTCATGAATAAACCTTTTCAGGTCTTTAGTAAGTCGTTCAATTTCGTCATCTTTATATGATTTATAAAAAACATCACTCCACGTAGTTGGTTTTATAATATGAATAGCATGATAGAAAACTACCTCAACATTTTTTGTTTGCTTTGCAAGGGTCAGGGCAAATTTAATTGCTCCCTTTGAGTTTTCCGAAAAATCGGTTGTTACAAGTAATTTCATTTTTTTTGTTTTAAATTTTATTTGAGTTTAAAAAAGTTATTTATTGTGTTATCAGGATTTGATATTCAATTAATTTGTGATACTATCAATAATATCATATTTAGTGATAATATGTGTATTGCCGGCCATATCCATCATCAGCACTGCCGGGTTCTCTCTGCTTATTAATTTTGAAACCACTTCGATATTATCAGTAGCTTTTACAAAAGGAAATGGGGCTTGCATGACAGCAGAAACGGCACCGCTTTTCAATTCAGGCTTGTCAATTAAACTTGCAAAAAGTTC
>JACMRS010000276.1 GCA_014376345.1 Bacteroidia bacterium
GTAAATGGTTTATAACTGATGCCTCTTTTGAAACCCGCGAAGTAGAAGGAGAGGGAGTTGTAGGAAGGCAACCTGTGTTACAACCAGGAGAATCACATACTTATATGTCGGGTTGCCAGTTGCAAAGTGAAATTGGTAAAATGTGGGGCTATTATACTCTTGAAAGACAAATTACAAGTGATTTAATAGATGTAGAAATACCGATATTTGAACTTGTGGTGCCCTGGTTGAAGAATTAAATTAACAACCTTTCATTAACGAGTATTTAATCTGAATTTCGAATTGTTAAAAACAATCGAAAAATTAAGATCAATAAATCAAAACTTCCTACTCCCCGGCAATAACCGTAATCTCTACATTCCCGTTTTTTGGTAATGCCGAAACTTGAACTGTTTCCCTTGCAGGATAATTCCCTTTAAAATAACCGGCATAAACGGTGTTTACTTTGGCGAAATTATTCATATCGGTAATAAAAATACTGGTTTTGATAATATGACTGTAATCCATGCCGGCTTCTATCAAAACTGCTCCGATATTTTCCATTACTTGCTTTGTTTCTGCCTCAATACTGTCCTGTACCATTAAGCCGGTTACAGGGTCAAGTGCAATCTGACCACTGCAAAACAGCCTGCCATCGTGCATTACAGCCTGACTGTATGGTCCAATCGGTGCAGGAGCTTTATCTGATAATATGATTTTTCTATCCATAATGTTTCTTTTATCTTTGTCGTTTCCTGAATATGAACATTGCAGCAATAGGCACCCAAGAGCAGACAGAAGAGCTAAGGAAAGTACTTTCACCGGAACATTCATTTCAAGCTTACGAAAGTAATAAAATTTTTCAAATCAACATTACTCCTTATGATGTTGTGTTCGATCTTGAATATGATCAGCGCCCGGAAGAGGAATATTACTACACCACAGTTTCCGGAAAAACTATTTTTCTGTCTTCAGCAAAAATTCAACTCGAAGAATATATCAAAATAAAACACAGCAATACCCTCATCGGAATTAATGCCCTACCAACATTTCTCGGTCGTAAAAAACTTGAAGCCTGTTCACCATTCGGGCCAATGCCTGTTGAACTTATTAAAAAGCTTGGCTGGGATGATGTGATGGAAACCGGAAGTCGTACCGGAATGGTTTCTCCACGAATTGTCTGCATGATAATTAACGAAGCCTACTATACTTTACAAGAAGGTACCGCCACAAAAGAAGATATTGATAAAGGGATGAAATTAGGCACTGCTTATCCTTTCGGACCATTTGAGTGGTGTGAAAAAATTGGTATTCGCAATGTTTATGAAGTTTTAAATGCTGTCTGGGAAGATACCAGAGATGAGCGCTACAGAATATGCAGTCTGCTTAAAACCAGTTATCTGAAGAGTCTTCGCAAATAATTTTTTTCATTTTGTTGGAAATAATTCCGGTTTTGCTATATTTGCATAACCTTAATTACCTCCAATATGAAACTATTAAACCTGAAAAAGGCTACTTTTCTGTATGCCACAATTTTAATTTCTCTTGCTGCAAATGCCCAGTTTAAAGATAATTTTTCCGATGGAAATTTTACTTCAAATCCAACTTGGACTGGCAATACAAGTTCGTTTGTTATTAACGGCGGAAAATTGCAATCGAATAATTCTGTTGTTAATAGCAGCTATTTTATTTCTACAAAAAATGAAATTGCCGTGCACGCTTTATGGCAGTGGAGCATCAACATCCAGTTCAATCCTTCGAGTGTAAATTATGCTGACGTTTTTATTGTCAGTGATTCCGCTGATCCGGGAAAAGCTAAAAATGGATATTATGTTAGAACAGGTAGCACTCAGGATGATATTTGTCTTTACAAACTTATTCAGGGTGTTTCTGTTAAAATTATAGATGGTGTAGATGGCCTGCTTAATAAAAGCAGCAGTGATTTGAAAATTAAAATATACAGAACAGGCAATGCAAAATTCGAATTGTATTATGCTTTAAAGTCAGGCGGTTCCTATGTTTCACTTGGTAGTGTTCTTGATTCTTCAGTACTCACTTCATCTTTTTTTTGTGTCAGGATAAAACAATCCACTGCCGGTTTTTTTCAGAAACATTATTTTGATGATTTTGAAGCGGGGCAAATTAAAGCAGATACAATAAGACCGGTTCTAGATTCTGTAATTGTTAAAAGTAAGAATACAATTTGGGTGTATTTCATTGAAACAATTGATAATATTTCTTCATACAAAAATAAAAATTACAGACTCAGTTCAGGGGTATTTCCGGATAGTATATTTATTGCGGGTAATATTGCCGGTTTGCATTTTAGTTCAGACTTTGTCAATGGATTTAATGAATTAATTTATATAGATTCTGTTGCTGATGTTTCCGGAAATTACATGCTGCCTTCCACAAAAAAATTCAGATATGTAGAATTGAGTAAACCCAATGAATATGATATTATTCTTTCTGAAATTATGGCTGATCCTGATCCTCCGGTTGCCGGTTTAAATTATGAATACATCGAAATATTTAATAAAAGCAATAAATATATTGTTCTTTCTGGATGCAGATTGTCAGATAATGCAACTGTATCAGATGCGATGACAGGATTTATAGAACCTGGTGAATACAAGGTTTTTAATGCTTTAACTTTAAAAGGATTTCCTTCTTTAAGTAATTCTGGAGAAACAATTTATCTGACAAATTCTGAAGGAAAGCTACTACATTTTGTGGAGTACAATGCTGAAATGCACGAAAACGGATTGAAGAAGCAGGGTGGGTGGAGTCTAGAGATCAGCGACATTTTAAATCCATGCATTACAAAAGGAAACTGGCATTCTTCTATTGATCTTTCGGGTGGTACACCGGGTAAAGAAAATTCTGTTATGAATAATGTTACTGATAAAATTCCTCCTTTTGTTGTAAAGTACTTTATAGATTCAGACAGCAGTATTGTGATGCAGTTTAATGAAGTTCTGGATAGTCTGCGGGCATTTAATTCCGGTTATATTTTAGATGGTTTACAATGTTCACTTATTTCACTTTCAAGAAACAGGCAGGAAATAAGAATAAAAATAAGTGATTATTACGAAGATGATTCTGTTTATGTCCTCGAGATATCAGGATTGGCGGATTGCAGTGGCAATTTGACAGGTACAATTAATTTATTAATTTCCAGAGGAACAACTCCCGAAAAAGGTTATCTGATTATTAATGAAATTTTATTTAATCCTGTGACTGGTGGTTCAGATTATCTGGAAGTTTATAACAGATCGATAAAGCCGGTTAGGCTGAAAGATTTACAAATATCCAACACCGATGCTTCAGGAAATATCGATCAGTCTTTTGCAATTTCAGCTGACAACCTGATACTTCTTCCTGATAATTATTTACTTATTTGTACTGATCAAAATCAGATTTGTAATCAATATTCGTGTAAAGGAACGCCATTGGTTTTACAAATCAGTAGCCTGCCATCGATGCCTGATGACTTTGGCACTCTTATGCTTATAAACAGCACGGGCTATGTGATTGACAGCGTTTCTTACGACCATTCTTGGCATTTGCAAAGCTTGAGCGACGAGAATGGTGTCAGTCTTGAAAGAATTGATTTTGAAGGTAAGTCATGTGAAAAAAACAAATGGAGTTCTGCCGCCTCCGTCGCAAAATATGGCACGCCGGGTTATTTAAACTCACAATACCGTACACATACAGTTTCAATAGATGGAGGAATCAGTCTGGAAAAAAGAACAGTTTCTCCTGATAATGATGGGTATGAAGACCTTTTATTAATACATTATCATTTAGACAAACCGGGCTATACTGCTAATTTGTATATTTACAATGATAACGGCGCTTTAGTGGCAAGACCCTTGAAGAGTGAAACACTTTCAGGTGAGGGCACACTGGTTTGGGATGGTACAGATGACAATGGAAATCCAGCATCAATAGGTGTCTATATTTTAAGAATGGAAATATTTGATTCATCGGGTAAAGTCAGGAACTTCAAAAAAAGTTGTGTTGTAGCGGTTAAAATCTAGATTTAAAGTTTGTTGATTTTGTTATAATGTCAGCAAAATTTTAAAGATTAAATTCTCTAACTTTGCTGCTGCTTATGCAAAAAGTGCTGCTAGATATTTATGGAATTGCTCCGGGACACACTCAGGGATCTTATTCACTGATTCTTTCGGAAAATGATGGGGTGAGAAAAATGCCAATAATTGTTGGTCAGTATGAAGCACAAGCTATCGCTATTGAGCTGGAGAAAATTCATACAGGCAGACCAATGACGCATGATTTGTTTGTTACTTTTGCTAAACATTATAACGTAACTTTAACTCAGGTTTTTATTAATAAAATGGTTGAAGGGGTGTTTTATTCTTTGCTGATATTTGACAAAGAAGGCGTTGAACTGGAAATGGATTCACGAACCTCCGATGCTATTGCGCTTGCTGTAAGGTTTAACTGTCCTATTTACACTACTGAAAGCATTATGGCTGAAGTAGGAATTGATTTTGAAGAGGACAGGGTTGAAAAACCGGGACGTCCCAATGAAGAGGCAAAGCCACAAAAGCAAAAATCTTTTATCGAAAATCTTGAAAGTATGAGTGCTCAGGAGTTAGAAAACCTACTTGAAGAAGCCATTTCAAGAGAAGATTATCTTAAAGCTGCTCAGGTTCGCGATGAGATGGACAGAAGAAATCGCAAGCATTAATTTTTTGTTTTTATGATATTTTCTTACATTCGCTAAAATTACTTGGTGTATGTTGGTTATTTTTAACGGGCAACTTATTAGTGAAAGTGAGAAAATATTCTCATCTTTATCACGTACCTACCGCTACGGTGATGGGTTTTTTGAAACTATCAGGGTTTCGGGAAGAAGGGCATTGTGGATAGATCTGCACACTGAAAGGCTCATTCGCACCTCCAAAATTCTTAAATATGACTGGCCTGAAAAATTAACCGACAGATACCTCGATGAAGCAATTCATAATCTTTGCTGGAAAACGGGAAACATCAATGCCCGTTGCCGCATTACTGTCTTCAGAGAAGGTCAGGGTTATTATTCTCCGGAAAACCCAAAAACAAATTTCCTTATCGAATTAGAACCGCTTGAAAACCAGAAATACTCACTGAATGAAAAAGGATTGAAACTTGGTGAATACGGATTGATTCAAAAACCTTCAAATATTCTTTCACTTTTTAAAACAACTTCAGCAATGCCTTATGTTCTGGCAGGAATGTTTGCTGCAGAAAATGGTGTCGATGCCTGTATCCTTTTCAATGATCAGGGGAGGGTGGCAGAGGCACACAATTCCAATATTTTTGTTGTTCAGGAAAATGACATACTAACACCTTCTCTCAGTGAATATTGCCTTGATGGCATTATGAGGAAACTAATTATTTCTTTAGCACGTGAGGCAGGATTAAATGTTGTAGAAACAGCATTGAATCCCGATGAACTACTTTATTCTGATGAAATATTTCTGACCAATGCCGTTCCGGGAATCCGTTGGGTAGAAAGTTTTCGCGAAAAAAATTACGGATACAATACCGCGTTCAGATTAGTAGATTTATTGAACAGCAGTGCCGGTTTTTAGGGCAATAAAAAAGCCGGAACTTTTCAGTCCCAGCTTCCTTTAAATATAATTTGTTTAAACTATTACTTCAGCAGTATCTGCATCTGCATCTTGTACTTTAACTTTATCAAGTCCTCTCCATCTTCTTACTCTCAGTTTAAAATTGTGTGTCATAAGAAGCATCGCAGGCACTAAAAATAGTGTAAGCAAGGTAGCAAATGATAATCCAAAAATCATAGTCCATGATAAAGGACCCCAGAAAGCCACACTGTCACCACCGAAATAAATATTCGGGTTAAGATGTGTAAAGAGTTTCACAAAGTCGATGTTCAGACCTATTGCTAGTGGTATCAATCCAAGGATTGTTGCGCAGGCAGTTAGTATAACCGGAGTCATACGTGTTTTACCTGCTTCAATTACAGCTGCTTTTATTTCATAACCCTGACTTAACAGGATTTCAGTAAACTCTACCAGCAGAATTCCGTTTCTTACAACAATACCTGCAAGTGCAATTACACCAATACCTGTCATGATAATTGAAATGCTCATGCCTGTAAAACTGAATCCTAAAAGAACACCGATTACACTAAATAATATTTCTGAAAGGATGATAACCGGCTTACTAAGCGAGTTGAACTGAGTCACAAGAATCAGGAAAATAAGACCTAGCGAAATCATCATTGCTTTACCAAGGAACGATCCTGTTTCTTTCTGATCTTCCTGTTCTCCTGTCATATCAATTGTAACACCTTCCGGAGTTTTAAAATCAGGAATGATATTTTTAATCTGTCCAACAATTGTATTGGCATTGGCATCACTCAAAACGTTAGAAGAAAGTGTTACTACCCTTTTCTGATTTTTGCGTTTGATACCGCCAAAGCTGTTCTCATATTTAATGTCAGCAATGGCAGATAAAGGCACTTGTCTGAGCTGTCCGCCCATGTTCATGTCTCTATAGATCATTTTCATGTTCATGAGTGCACTCACATCATTTCTTTGTTCTTCTGTAAACCTTAATTCAATCGGGTAATCATCATTGTCATCTTTAAACTTAGAAACTTCTTTTCCAAATAAAGCAGTTCTTAATGACATTCCAATCTGAGCAGTTGAAATACCTTCACGTGCTGCCTTGTCACGGTTTACAAATACTTTAATCTCAGGTTTGCTGCTTTCGATATCTTTCTTAAGCTCTTCAATACCATAAATCTGCAATGAGTCAATATATTGTTTCAATCTTGTGGCTGTAACAACCAGATCTTTAAGATTGTCACCTGATATTTCAATGTTGACAGGTTTACCTGTTGGTGGTCCGCCTTGCTCCTGATCTACTGTTATTTCAGCTCCGGGAATACCTTTTACCTGATCTCTTATTTTATCAAGATAATCTCTTGTATTCTGACCGCCGCGTTTCTCAAATGTTACAAAAGCAACTGTTACTTTTCCCAGATTAGGAGAAACTGCATTGGAAGAAGGATCTCGAGGATCACCTGCTCCAACAGCAACGTTAGAAATAATAGATTCAACGATTTTATTTTTTTCTCCAACAACCTGATAAACTTTATTTTCAACAATTTTAGTTATTGAATCTGTGTAAATCTGATTGGTTCCAATTGGCATTTTTACATAAACATACACAAAATTAGGATCTCCTTTCGGGAAGAAAACAACTTTAGGTTTCGCAATTCCTACAATAATAAATGAGGCAATCAGGAGGAGAGTTGTACCCAGAAGCATCAGATGTGGTCTGAAACCTTTAAGCATTCTTGTAACAAAACGTTCGTAC
This sequence comes from Bacteroidia bacterium, assembly GCA_014376345.1. Taxonomy (GTDB): domain Bacteria; phylum Bacteroidota; class Bacteroidia; order NS11-12g; family UBA955; genus JACMRS01. Next base: position 7,345 of record JACMRS010000276.1, read on the forward strand.
CTGTTTTGAATTGAAGGCCAGGTGCGTTCCTGAAATCTTCTGATAATTTTTTCTAGTACAAACCTATGGAATGTATAACACAGATAAAGGAAAATTACAAAATTGCCCATTCCAATATTTGATGCAGCATAAAATATTAATGCAAGTGCAGCAAATACTACAGTTGTAATTTTAAAACCTTTTGTGAATTTAGGTTTTTTGTCATCATCCGGATGGTGTGGTTTCATAAAGTCAACTGCAAAAACCGGGTTGATAATATAAGCAACAACAAGCGATGCAAGCAATGTTACAATAAGTGTTACAGGAAGGAAGAACATAAACTTTCCGATTACACCTTGCCAGAAAGCAAGCGGTATAAAAGGAGCAAGTGTGGTAAGCGTACCGGATAATACAGGAAGAAAAACTTCACCTGTTGCAAGCTTCGCTGCTTTTGTAATTGGTACTTTCCCATTTTCAAAAATCCTGTGGGTGTTTTCAACCACCACAATCGCGTCATCGACAACAATACCAAGTGCAAGAAGAAATGCAAACAAGACAATCATATTCAATGTAAAATCCAGTCCTGGTAAAATTAGAAATGCAATAAACATTGAAAGCGGTACCGAAAGTCCCACAAACATTGCGTTTGTTGCACCCATGAAAAACATCAGTATAAGTGTAACAAGAATAAAACCGATGATAATGGTATTGATAAGGTCGTGAATGGTGACCCTGGTTTTATCCGACTGGTCTCCTGTAATAGTTACATTAACTCCTTCCGGAAAAGTAGTTGCTTTTAATTCAGCAGACAGGTCTCTTATTTTATCAGAAGCATCAATTAAATTTTCTCCGCTTCTTTTAATAACGTTCAATGTGATTACATTCTTTTTATTAAGACGTGCAAAGCTTTCTTTTTCTTCAAATCCATCTTTTACTTCAGCAATGTCTTTCAGATAAAGCTGGGCGCCTGTACCTGACCTTATTATCAGGTTTTGAATGGTAGCAATGTCTTTAAATTCGCCTGTAACACTGATCGAACGGTTAATTTCATCCATCTTGATATTACCTCCGGAGATAGTGATGTTTTCATACTTAACTGCATTTTCAATATCAGTTAAAGTAATTCCAGCAGCCTCCATTTTATAACGGTCAACATTAATCTGAATCTCACGTTCAAGTGCACCAACCATATCTACACGAGTGATTTCTTTCATCGCTTCAATCTTGTCCTGCATCAGGTCGGCATATTTCTTAAGCCTTTGAAGATCGAAATCACCGGAAATATTGATGTTCATAATCGGCAGCTGAGAAACGTCAACTTCAATTACATTCGGATCTTGTGGGAGGTCATTTGGAAGGTCAGTTCTTGCTTCGTCAACTTTATCTTTAACCCTTTGCTTGGCAATTGAAACGTCAACATCGGTATTAAACTCGATGATTACATTTGAAAAATCCTGAAAAGAATTACTGGTTATTTTTTTAACACCCGCAATTGATTTTACTTTTTTCTCAAGATGCTTAGTCACCAGGTTTTCCATGTCAGTAGGAGTGGTACCCGGATAAATTGTACTTACATAAATTTGCGGAAATACAACTTCAGGAAACTGTTCTTTAGGCAGGCTGTTGTAGCTGAATATTCCTGCCAAAGTAATAATGGCGGTGATAATGTAAATACTTGTCTTGTTGTCAATAGCCCAACTTGAGGGCTTGAACTCTTTTATTTTATCTAACATCTGTGATAGAGTTATTTATTAATCTATTGTTAAAACATCACCTTCATTCAACTCCTGGTAACCGGCTGTTACAATTTTATCCTCGGGAGAAAGTCCGGATTTAATTTCGGTGATATCACCTGAACTTAAACCAGTTTCAACAACTACTTTTTTAGCTGTTAATTTTCCGTCTTTTTCAACTGCAACATACAGATAGTAACCTTTATCAGAATTGTTAAGCACATTGGTTGGCACTGTAATAGTTCCTTTTGTATAATAATCTGAAACTTTTAGTTTTACTATCATATTCGGGCGGTAATCTGCCTGGTTTGAAGCAAGTTCGGCTTCTACATTAAAGGTTCTGTTTAACGAGTTGATTACTTTTCCAACATAAGTTATTTTTGATGGAACTTCTTTATTAAGATCAGGGAAGAAAAGCATAATTTTTTCTCCAAGTTTAATTTTAGAAGCATAATTTTCAGAAACATCAGCTTTAACTTTAAGTTTGCTGCCATTCACAATTCTGAAACAAGGAACACCCGGTGCTACAGTTTGTCCAAGCTTTAACATGTTCTCATCTACCACACCATTGATAGGCGATTTGATTTTTGTCATGCTGATTTGCTGTGCCATTGTGTTTCGGCGCTTTACAGCACTTTCATAATTATTTTTAGCAGTAATAAACTGAATTTCAGTACCTATTTTCTGATCCCACAGTCTTTGTTGTTTTTCGTATAAAGTCTGAGCTAAACTAACATTCTGATCTACTTCAGCCATTGATTGCATCATTACTGAATTATCGATTTCTGCAAGCACCTGACCGGCAGAAACTTTGTCACCTTCAGTTACCAGAATTCTGGTAATCGCACCACCTGCTTGCGGACTAACAGTAACGTTTTGTTCAGCATCCACTTTACCCTGCACTTCAATAAAGTGATTGAATTCAAGATTCTGTAATGATGAGATTTTCACTAAATGTTTTTTAACAATTTTAGTCGCTGTATCTATTTTAGCGATTTCTTTTTCAAGAACTTCAATTTTTTCTGAAAGAGATTGTTGTTCTGTTTTAAGCTTTGTAAGCTCTTCTTTCTTTTTTTCTACTTCTGATTTAGGCTTACATGAAACCAGGATGGCTGCTGTAAGAAGAAAAGAAAATATCCATTTTATCTGCATGGTGTTTGTTGTTATAGTGATTATGAATTTGAATTAATATGTGATTGTCTGTCCTAATGATTGCTGAAGATCAAGATTGGTATTTAAAAGGTCGAATATTGCGTTTAAATAATTAGCCTGAGATGTTTTAAGATCCTGGTTTGCAGTTACAACTTCAATGTTAGAACCAACACCTTCTTTATATTTAATAGAAGTTGTAGTCAGTATACTATTTGCAAGTTTTAAATTCTTTTCCTGTTGTGCCAGTATTTCCTGAGCGCGAATGTATTTCTGACGGTTTTGTAAAACCTGAAGTTTGGCTATATTCTCAAAATCATTCAGGTTGTTGGTTGATTTATCTAGGCTGATACTGCTTTTCTGGATTTTTGCATTGTTAGCAAAACCAGTGAAGATTGGCACGTTAATAGAAGCTCCTATATAAGATGAAGAATACCAGGTTTTATATTTAATCTCATTCTGATAATTGGCTTGCTGATAATTTGCAAAAGCAACAAGGTTTGGGTATCGACTGTATTCAAAACGTTGCTTATCTAATTTATTTAATACTACCTGTTGCTCAAGAATCATATATTCAGGTCGCAACCTGATGTTGTCAGCAGCAGCTGCTGCGTCTGCTTTATTAAAAGATTCATAAAGTTCTTTCAGATTGTCAGTTAGCTTAATAGGATTGTCAATTGGCATTCCCATTTTTGCTTTGAGAAGGTTCAATACAACATCAAGTTGGTCTATTAATTTAGAACGTTGAATAGTAAGATTTGAAAGTTGAAGTTCAAGTCTGTCTACGTCAAGTTGTTCTGTAAAGCCTTCTTTGTTTAAAGCACTGGTATTGTCAAAAATAGATTTTAAAGTCTGGATGTTATCATCAAGAAGCTTCACATTTTCTTTGGTTATTAAAACAAGAAAATATGTTTTGATTACGTCCAGTTTTACATCGTTTTCACTTTTTGCACTCACTCTGGCTGCAAGTTCAGTAAACTGCTTAGATGCTTTAAGTCCAATAAAAAATGAACCATCAACAGCCAGCCAGTTGGCATTAATAGCTGCGATAGTGGTGTATTTATTACCTACCCTAAGCGCCTGAGTACCGGCTGCAGGATTGGTAAAATTCGGAATTACGAAGATAGGAAGTTGTGTTGCATCCTGAAATGTAAGTGAACCTTTAACTGTAGGGATTCCTATCGCGGTGGTTTCTTTCACCTGTTGCTGTGCATAAGCAATGTCAGCTTTAGTATTCTGCATAATAACGCTGTGCTGTAATGCGTAATCTACAGATTCTTTGAGTGACATCGGCAGAGTATCTGCCGGTGTTGTTTGTGCCCGGGCGCTGAAACTCAGTCCGGCGATGATAATTATTAATGAGCGCTTGATCATAAATGGTTTTGAAATAATTTTTTCTTGTTTTGGTTTAAATATAATATGCCTTCCGGGGTTCCTATTCCATTCAGGTGGTAAATAATCATTTCACGGTATTTGTCTTCAAATTTATAGTCACTCATAGCAACGGAATCTGATGAAAGAATAAATTCTATAAGTCCGATATATAAACGACTTACAATATCAACATTGAAATCTTTGCGAAACATTTTCTGAGTGATTCCAAGATGAATATGTGCTTTAATCTGACTGAACATCATGTGTTCTTTATGGTCAAAAAAGATTTTATAGCTCTGGGGATGAAATTTTTTAAGATCGTAAAGTAAAGAGGTATTGGTATGCTGATGCATTTTAATCATAAATCCTGCAATATCCATAATGTGATCAATTGCATTTTTACCGGTATCCAGATTATCACAAATATCTCTCACTTTTTCAATATGCCACGAAACAGTCTTCATTACCAGATCATCTTTATCGGAAACATGCTGATAAAGGGTTTTTTTGGAAATCGCGAGTTCCCTGGCCACATCATCCATAGTTATGCTCTTAATACCGAACTTATTAAAGATCCGGTCTGCATGTTCTAAGATTTTTTCTAACACCTCGTTTTTCAAATCGGGAGCAAATGTAAACACAATAAACTTTGGAAACAAATTTATTTAAAAACGTTTCCTGTGTTTTTTTGTGTTTTGTTAATATTTTCAAATTATTTCCTTATAGCTGCAATAAGTTGGTTGTGAAATATTATTTTTACACCGGAAATGACTACCCCTAAATTAATTGGTTTATGCGGCATCAGCGGTTCGGGTAAAACCCACATTCTGGAAGAGTTGCAGAAGGAAATGCCTGTGGGAAAGGTTTCCGTATTGAGTTTTGATAATTATTATAAACCGGCAATTGAACAGGTGGCCGATGAAAATGGTTTCCTTAATTTTGATCTTCCCGAAGGCGTGGATGACCTCAAATTTATTTCTGATTTAAGGTCACTGATTGCCGGGGAGACTTTAATATTGAAGCAGTATAATTTTAACACTCTCGGTGCACCTGATAAAATATTAACTGCTAAACCAGCTGATATTATTTTTGTAGAAGGCATTTTCATTTTTCATTTCGAAGAAATCAGGAATCTGTTAAATAAGAAAATCTATCTGGAAGTGCCCGATCCTGTTACATTGGAAAGGCGACTCAAACGCGACAATCTCGAGCGGGGTTTAACTGAGGAAGAAATTCATTATCAATGGCAAAACCATGTATTACCCGGCCACATAAAATATGTTCAACCTTACATTCCCACTGCCGATCTCATTCTTCATAATTCTGCCGATATTATGGATTGTGTAATTGCTTTAAAGGAATTCTGTGAAAAGATGTAAGATTTAAGATTTTGTAGAGACGCGTTTTAACGCAACTCTTTTAACGCATCTCGTTTTTACGCATCTCGTTTAACGCGTCTCGCCCATCTATTCCAATTCTCAATTTCATTTAATTGTATTTCAACGCTGATATATTGAAATAATTTAAAGTTATTCACATCTAAATTAATTATATTTACGTAAATACTTAATATATAGCAATTTAATCATGTATTTACCGTTAACCTAATATAATTAACTTTAAAAATTGTAAAAGTTGTTGTTTATTATTACCCGATAAGATATTTTTGAATTACA
>JACMRS010000277.1 GCA_014376345.1 Bacteroidia bacterium
GGTGCTATGTACCGCGCAGTTACACTTGCAATTATTCGCAACAAAATCAGTCTTGATGAACTTCATTCGATTGAAGACCTTTTGCCAACATTACAAATAGAATTTGATTATAATGAAGGCTCAAACTTTCATCATATTATATTAAATGATGTTGATGTTGAAAAGGAGATCCGGTCTATGGAGGTTGCAAACCTTGTAAGTCCGGTAAGTAAAATTAGTGCGGTAAGAAAATTTCTTGTAACCAGACAACAATTGCTGGGTTTCAAAAAAGGTGTTGTGATGGATGGCAGAGATATCGGAACTGTTGTCTTTCCAGATGCTGAGCTTAAAATATACATGACTGCAAGTGCAGAAGTAAGAGCACAACGACGTTTCCGTGAACTTAAAGAAAAAGGAGACAAGGAAGTTACTTATGAAGCAGTATTAGAAAATCTGAATAGCCGCGACAAAATGGATAGCACTAGAACTGACAGTCCTTTGAAACCTGCAACTGATGCTTTTATTTTGGACAATACATTCATGTCAAAATCTGAGCAAAAAGATTTTGTGATGAAGCTGGTGAATACCGCTTTATCAAAAAGAATTACCGGAGTTTAAATTCTCAATAATTTATTAAATTACTATTATTATAAGCTGTTCTAAATATTTCATTTACAACTAATTTAAAATCAATATAATAAAAAAAGGCCCCGAAAATTCGGAGCCTTTTCAATATATTTTAATGTTAATTATTCAACAATAAATTTCTTTACAATTTTTTCAGTACCTGCAGTAATATTCAAAAGATAAATACCTTTTGAAAACTCACTAACATCAATAGTTGAAAGCTGATCACCATTAACGGTTCCTATTTTAATTGTTTTAAGAACTTTACCATCAATAGACATAATTTCAAATGAAACATCAGTATTCTCTAACAGAGACAAGCTAACATTCACCATATCTTTTGCCGGATTAGGATATAAAGCATTTACAAACACATTGCTTGTAAGTGTATTTACAGATGCAGTTTGATCCCAAAGCGCTTGCTCGTAAGCGTTAAGAACAATATTTTCATTGCCTTTTACTTCTGTAACAAAACCTACAAGTTTAATATCATTTGGCTTGTTAATTCCCCAGTTACCATTATAATCTTCAGTTGCTGTAAGATCAGTATTGTATTGAGTAGTATAAGACACCTTTGTAGCAGCAGGCAGCGTATAAGTATAAGTTTTGCTGTAAACATCAGAAGGTGCTACTGTTGCAGGAATTACTCCTGTGTTTCCAAATGCACCTGAAGGAATATTTCTAACTACGTGGTTATGGTAATATCCAACCAACCACTCATCATAAGTATAAAGTGGACTGTTAGGATCGCCACCGCTTGCATATTTGCTGCTGTAATAATTGTGTTGAGTCCAAACATTTTTGCTGTCTGCACCTCTAACGTTATCCTCAAGTACAAAAGCGTTAAGTCTTAAATCACCTGCATAATAATCAACGAAGTTTGCATTGACAGTAAAAGTAATCATTCTTGTAGAAGGATTAAAGTTTCTGTTAGTAATAGTAACTGTAACCGGTGTTGGATCGCTTAAACGTGAAACTGCATTGCTGCTCCAAAGTGATCTGTTAGAACCTGGAAATACTGTTCTGTCAATAAATGCAGTAGGATAACCCTGTGCATATTTGCTATTAACAATATCGCTAGTTGCATTGCTCATACCATCATTATTATGGTGAACAACACCAATAATATTTGGATTGTTTTTAAGTATGTTAGTCATAGCAACGTGACCATCCGGGCAATAGCCACACCATGCACCTGTAGATTCTTCAAGAAGAACTCTTTTTTCAGCAGTATTTCCAACATTGATAAGTGTTGTAGAAATTAAATGGTCATTAACAGAATTTTCATCTACAACGCCGTTTACATGAGATACCCATACATCAACACTGTGATTTGCACCTGCAGCGCCAACATTCCATTTTTGTGAAAAAGTAAATGTATAAAGTCCACCATTAGCAGCCATATTCAAACCAGGATAATCCTGAGTTACTGTTGCGCCACCATCAATGCTGTAATTCAACCTTAATGAAGTGATTTTAGCAGAACCAAAATTTAATGCCTGACCAGTAATAGTATAACTTGTTCCTGTTTTAATGATTTTAGCAAGATTAACCAGGTTGATGGTAGCATCATTAACATTCTGTGTACCATAATTAAATTCATAAATTTTGTTGTCGGTATTTGCAGCTGATCCAGATACAGGTATAACAGCTGTAGGACTTGCAGCAATGCTGGTAGCAAGTGTGCCGTCAAAATTCTCACAACCAATAGTTCCTTTAATAGCGCTTCCACCGAAAGCTCCACTGTAAACAATATCAAACTTTCCGGTTGTTCCTTCAAAAAGTCTTATTGCAAATGAAGCAACATCAGCATTTGCAGCAATTGTAGCACCCTTTAATGAAACGCCAAACCAATGAATTACATGAACTCTGTTTGGAGCGGTTCCATAAGTATAAGCATATACTTTGATAGGAAAGTTAGGATTTGGAGCAGCTTTTACTTCAAAATTTTGCCATAATCCATAAATAGAATTATTTGGACCGGCTGCATCAGGAATAACTGTAGGAGTTGATGTGTTATCAGTTGATGCAACATCAAATGTAATAAAACCATTATCGCTTGCTTTGTAAGATGTTACTGCAGAACCATAAAAATTAAATGTGAATGGAATTGTCTGTGTTCCTGAGAAAACATCGTTTTTAGGCTTGTCAATTAAAACTGTATTGCCACTTGTAGCAAGTGCCTGGTTCCAGTCGTAAGCATCTGTAGTGCCTGTTTTATTGATAATAAAATAATTCTGACTAAAAGCAGGAGCTATTGCCATCATTGATAAAATAGTAAAAATTGTTTTTTTCATGTGTTTTTTAAATTAACCTTGTGCAATATAACTGTTATTTTATTTTTTTTAAAAAGAAAAATTCTGTTTTCGATAAAATTTAACCCTCAGCGCTTTCATAATACCCGCCTGAATCTTCATCAGAACCTGCATTTAACATTCCGCTTAATGTATCATTTATTTTAAATCCTGAACCTGATGCATGCTTGCTTAACTGTGAATACTCAACAAGTCCGAATAATAGAAACTCCATTAACAACAGTTTTTCATTACCCTTTACATCTGGTTTCAAATCTTTAATAAGTTTTTCAAGTCCCTGAATACTGTTAAGAGTTTTTTCATAAACTTTATTTGTAGCTGATCCGGAAAGATCTGCCATATTTCCGTCGTTAAACCATGTTACCACAGATATATAAGGATTTGGCTTTTTAGATTTCTTCAACTTCATCGGATCGGGGAAATAAGTAGTAAACAAACTCCTCAAAGCCTTTCCTATTAAAGTTCCTGCAACATTATTGACTCCCTCTAATTCACCTTCATACACCAACTCAATCTTGCCCGTAATTGCCTGAATAGTTCCGAAAATATCTGTAATTCTGGCTGAAGTATTACTTTCTCCGTTCATCAGCATTCTTCTTTCTGCTGTACTGTAAAGATTTTCCAATGCTGCTATGGTCAATCTAGCAGATACGCCACTTTTTTTATCTACCAGATCACTTTCTCTGGCTTCAAAAGCAATTTTTTCTATCATTGTAAGCAATAAATCACTTACTGTAATATTATTTCTCTGATCATCAGAAATTTCAGATTCCTGTAACGTAATCTCTTTTCCAAGTTCAATAGTTTTTGGATAATGCGTCAATATCTGACTGTCAATCCTGTCTTTTAAAGGCGTGACAATACTACCTCTGTTGGTATAATCTTCTGGATTTGCAGTAAAAATAAACTGGATATCAAGTGGTAATCTTACTTTAAATCCTCTGATCTGAATATCGCCTTCCTGTAAAATATTAAAAAGCGAAACCTGAATTCTGGCCTGTAAATCGGGTAATTCATTAATTACAAAAATACCTCTATGTGCACGTGGAATCAATCCGTAATGAATCACTCTCTCGTCACTGTATGCTAGTTTCATATTTGCAGCTTTAATAGGATCAGCATCACCAATCAAATCTGCCACAGAAACATCAGGTGTAGCCAGTTTTTCAGTAAAACGTTCGCTTCTGTGTACCCAGGCAATTGGTGTATTCTCACCTTTTTCTTCCAAAATATCTTTGCCGAATTTTGACAAAGGTTTATACGGATCATCATTAATTTCTGATCCTTCAATTACCGGCATATACTCATCAAGAAGTTCTACACAAAGTCTGGCTATTCTTGTTTTAGCCTGACCTCTTAATCCTAATAATATGAAATTGTGCCTGCTCAATATTGCAGTTTGCAACTGTGGAATTACAGTATCATCATATCCTTTAATAGCAGTGAAAAGTGGCTCGCCGTTTTTTAAAAGCTTCACCAGATTTTCACGCATTTCTTCTTTAACACTGCGACTTTTCCAGCCGCTTTTCTTTAATTCTGAAAGAGTTTTTATCATTTTATAAAATATTTTTTTAATGACTACCTTACGGATTTACGTCTGTTTTTTTCGTAATCTTCAAATACATAATCTCCAAGCCCTGAAAGTGAACTGTAAAATGCTTTACCGTGATTAATTTTAGTAAATTCTTCTACAAACTGCACCAGCCATGGATCTTTTGCTATCATAAATGTTGTTATTCCAATTTTCATACGTCTGCACTGTGCAGCCATATTCAAAGTTTTATTCAGTATTTTCCTGTCTAATCCCCAACTGTTTTTGTAATATCTGTTTCCTTCGCGAAGACAAGTAGGTTTTCCGTCTGTTACCATGAAAATTTGCCTGTTATTGCTTTTTCTTCTTCTCAGAATATCCATCGCCAACTCCAAACCTGCATAAGTATTGGTGTGATACGGACCAACTTCAAGATAAGGCAAATCTTTCACTTCAATTGGCCATGCATCATTACCGAATACAATAATATCAAGTGTGTCTTTCGGATACTTTGTTCTGATCATTTCTGCGAGTGCCATTGCAACTTTCTTAGCCGGAGTAATTCTGTCTTCACCATAAAGAATCATGCTGTGAGAAATATCAATCATCAAAACCGTGCTGGTCTGACTTTTAAGTTCGCGCTCGTTTATTTCAAGATCTTCTTCAGTCAGTCTGAAATCTTCAATACCATGATTTACCTGAGCATTGCGGATAGAATTGGTGTAATTAATGGCGTCCATAGAATCACCAAATTCATATTTTCTCTGGTCGCTGCTGATATCTTCCCCTCTTCCAGTAAAACTGGTTTTGTGATTTCCACTTGCGGGTGTTTTTTTAAGTTTCCCGAAAATTTCCTCAAGCGATTTTTGTCTGATAGTCTGCTCAGTTTTGGCAGTTACTTTTAATGTTCCTTCAAGATCATTTTCTTTAACATAACCTTTATCTTTAAGATCCTGAAGAAAATCACCCATCCCGTAATCATTGTCAGTTAAATGGTGTTCATTGTCAATCTGATTGAGCCATTCAAGCGCTTCTCCGGCATCACCTTTAGTATAACCTAAAAGCTGAGTGAACAAATCTAAAAGTTCGTTAAATTTATTATTCCCTTTATCATCCGGAATATGCTCTGTAAATCGAAAATCTTGCATAAATTTATTTAAGAACCATTAATATTAATAAACAGATTCCTATTAAATACAAAGTTACGAAATATTCCATGTTTAAACATCAATTTAATGTTGTTTTTATCATTAATTTGTATTGCCTGCTGTTTTTAACATCAAATCGTTATTTTTGCAACTAAACATGGAATCCAATATATATACGCCAAAAAATAAAGTACGGATTGTAACTGCAGCCTCACTTTTCGACGGGCATGATGCGGCAATCAATGTCATGAGAAGAATTATTCAGGCTACAGGTTGTGAAGTTATTCATCTGGGTCATGATAGAAGCGTTCAGGAAGTTGTTGATACTGCTATTCAGGAAGATGCCAATGCCATTGCAATGACGAGCTATCAGGGTGGTCACAATGAATATCTGAAATACATGTTTGATCTTTTAAAAGAAAAAAACTCTCAACATATTAAAATATTTGCCGGTGGTGGTGGTGTGATACTTCCCACTGAAATTGCTGACCTGCAAGCTTATGGAGTTACACGTATTTACAGTCCTGATGACGGCCGTGCAATGGGTTTACAGGGAATGATAAATGATCTTGTTGAACGCGCTGATTTTCCAACCGGAAGAGACATCATTTTTGATGAGTCAAAACTTAAAGCTAAAGACGACAAAGCAATCGCGCAACTTATTTCATGCGCTGAAAACAACAGCGAAGAATATAAACTTCATGCTGAAAAAATAAAAAAACTGGCATCTGTTAATAAAGCTCCGGTTCTGGGAATTACCGGAACGGGCGGTGCAGGTAAAAGCAGTCTTGTAGATGAATTTGTAAGACGTTTTCTTTTAGATTTTCCTGATAAAACACTTGGAATTATTTCAGTTGACCCTAGCAAACGCAAAACCGGCGGTGCACTTTTGGGTGACAGAATAAGAATGAATGCCATTAAAAACGAACGCGTTTACATGCGTTCACTTGCTACAAGACAAAGTAATCTGGCACTTAGCAAACATGTGGATGATGCATTGACAATTTTAAAAGCCTGTGGTTTCGATCTGATAATTTTAGAAACCAGTGGTATCGGTCAAAGTGACACTGAAATTACAGAACACAGCGATCTTGCTTTGTATGTAATGACTCCAGAATACGGTGCAGCTACTCAGCTTGAGAAAATTGATATGCTTGATTTCGCTGATATTATTGCTGTCAATAAATTTGACAAAAGAGGCGCTCAGGATGCAGTAAGGGATGTTAAAAAACAATACCAGCGCAACCATAAATTGTTTGATGTTGATGCTGACACGCTGCCTGTTTATGGCACTATTGCAAGTCAGTTTAACGACCCCGGAATGAACAATCTTTACAAAGCTCTGATTGATAAAATAACTGAAAAAACGGGCATCAATCTTGATTCGCATTTTAAGGCAACAGATGAAATGAGCGAAAAAATATTTGTGATTCCTCCGGGCCGTACGCGTTACTTAAGTGAAATTGCAGAAACTGTGAGAGGTTATAATAAATGGGCTGATGATCAATCTGAAATTGCAGAGAATTTATACAAACTCAAAGGCGCTTCCGACCTTATGTCTGAAAACTAAAAAATATGGCTGGCATTCACATCCGAAATATTGAAGATTACAATGAAGCCTATGCATTAAGTATAAATAACCCCGAAAAATTCTGGGAAGACATTGCATCAGAATTTCAATGGAAAAAACCATGGACCAAAACTCTTGAATGGAATTTTATTGAACCTAAAATTAAATGGTTCGAAGGTGGTGTTCTTAACATCACTGAAAACTGTCTCGACAGGCATCTTGAATCAGCAGCTGATAAATTAGCACTGATTTGGGAACCTAATGAAATTGAAGGTTCTACATTAAAATATACTTACTCCGGTTTGCATAAAGAAGTTTGTCGTATGGCGAATGTTCTTAAAGAACTGGGAGTAAAAAAAGGCGATCGAATTTGCATTTACATGCCAATGGTTCCTGAACTTACTTTTGCATTACTTGCTTGTGCCCGAATTGGTGCAATTCACTGTGTTATTTTTGCAGGATTTAGTGCCGATAGCATTGCAGGTAGAATTAATGATTGTGGTTGCAGTGTTGTCATTACAAGTGAATCCATGTCCCGTGGCAATAAAAAAATTGCTCTTAAAACAATAATTGATGAAGCAATTGATCAATGCCAGACAGTTGAAAAAGTATTGGTTTTCGCTGATACTAAAAGTACTGTTCAACTAAAAAAAAACAGGGATTATTTATACATTGATCTCGCTTCAAATGCATCAGATGTTTGCCCTGCAGAGCCCATGGATGCAGAAGACCCCTTATTTATTTTATATACGAGTGGCAGCACAGGAAAACCAAAAGGGGTGGTGCATACTTGTGGTGGTTACATGGTTTATGCAGGCTATACTTTTGCAAATGTATTTCAATACAAACATCCTGAAATTTTCTGGTGCACTGCTGATATCGGTTGGGTTACAGGTCATACTTATTCATTATACGGTCCACTATTAAATGGCGCCACTACCTTAATTTTCGAAGGCATTCCCACTTACCCGGCACCAGACAGATTCTGGAAAATTATAGAAAAACACAAAGTTAATATTTTTTACACCGCACCAACTGCAATCAGAAGTCTGATGTGCGAAGGCACTGAAATAATTGAACCTTACGATCTTTCAAGTCTTAAAGTTTTGGGAAGTGTTGGAGAGCCTATTAATGAAGAAGCCTGGCATTGGTATAATGAAAATATTGGCAATTCAGATTGTCCTTTAACAGATACCTGGTGGCAAACAGAAACGGGTGGAATCATGATTGCGTCTATTGCAGGAATTACGCCTTCTGTACCTGCACATGCAGGATTACCACTTCCGGGAATACAGCCGGTTTTGCTGGATGCTGATGGCAAAGAGCTTGAAGGAAATGATGTTGAAGGTTATCTGGCAATTAAATTTCCATGGCCCGGAATATTAAGAACAACCTGGGGCGACCATGAGCGCTGCAGACTTAATTATTTTGACACTTTTAAAGGTTATTACTTTTCCGGTGATGGTGCCAAACGCACTGCTGAAGGACTTTATAGAATTATCGGAAGGGTTGATGATGTGATCAATGTAAGCGGACACCGTTTTGGGACAGCTGAAATTGAAAATGCAATAAATGAAAGTGCTCATATTATTGAAAGCGCAGTTGTCGGCTACCCACATGACATAAAAGGACAAGGCATTTATGCTTTTGTAATTGCAAGCAGCAAAGATTCCGACCCGGAATTATTAAAAAAGGAAGCAGAAGAAATGGTGATGAAATACATTGGTAAAATTGCAAGACTCGATAAAATTCAGGTTGTTTCCGGATTACCAAAAACCCGTTCAGGAAAAATTATGCGGAGAATCTTAAGAAAAATTGCAGAAGGCGAAATTAATAACCTTGGTGATACTTCTACCCTTCTGGATCCCGGAGTGGTTGATTTGATTATTAAGGGTGTAGTTTGAGGGTTGGGTAAGTGATTAAATTGGATTTAGTTTTATATAAAATAAAAATCATTTTGAAAACTCAATAATTATATGTACACTTGTACATATAACGCCACCCCATAATCTCAGAATTATGGACCTGCTCCTACTGGGAGCTTTTTTTTTATACTTATGATTAAAAAACAACCACCTCAAAAAGTAGTTTTTTATTTCGATGGATTTAATTTCTACAACGGATTTAAGTCTTACTCGTCGAAAAATTTAAACTGGAAAAAATTCTATTGGCTAGACTTTGCAAAATTTTGTTCTCAATTCATATTTGAACACGACAATCAAATACTTTATAAAATAAAATATTTTACAGCGCCTCCTAAAAACATTCAAAAAAGAAGTAGACAAAGTGCTCTATTTGGTGCCAATAAAGTAATTAATGGTGACATTTTCGAAGTTATTAATGGCCATTATACAGATAAATTTATTAAGTGTCTTGCATCATGTAAAGAGAAATTTAATGTTCCTGAAGAAAAATGCACTGATGTAAATATTGCTTTAGCAATGGTAAATGATTGCATTGATGGAAATGTAGATATAATAACTCTTATTACAGCAGATAGTGATCAGGCATCTACTATAAAATATATAACAAATAAATTTCCTCATATTAAGATCAGAGTTTATTTTCCTCCGGATAGAAAATCAAATGAAATTAGAAATTTATTACGCTCGGTTGTATTTTTAGAAAATCATGAAGAAAAGTTTAAAAAAGCTAAAATGACTGAACAAATTAAAAATGATATTAAAACATACACTTGTCCCGAAGATTGGAAATAGTATGATTAAACCTTAATATTAAACATTAATTTTAATTCAATACCTCTATAAACACGAACTTCGAGATCTGTTACATTGAGCAATGCCGAAGGTCTCTGTCGACTTAATATTTCACCATTTCCGCCGCCAATTGCAGCAGCAACGGCTCGCTAAATCTGTCTCCCATAATCTGCAAACCAAATGGCATATTATCGCCTTTATGGTGACCAGTTGGTACTGATACTGCTGGAATACCAGCAAGATTTGCCTGAACTGTAAATAAATCAGCCAAATACATCGCAATTGGATTGTTAGCTTTCTCTCCTAGCTTAAATGCCGGGGTTGAAGCAGTAGGAATAATAATAACATCAAACTCCTTAAAAATATCGAGGGTTTTCTGTCTGATTACCTGCCTTACTTTCTGCGCTTTCGTATAATAAGCATCGTAATGATCACTGCTAAGTACAAATGTGCCAAGCATAATCCGTCTCTGCACTTCGGCACCAAAGCCCTCGCTTCTCGATTTTTTGAAAGTACTTTCAAGATCGGTTGCATCATCACTTCTATATCCAAAAGCCAGTCCCGAATACCTCGAAAGATTAGAGGACGCTTCCGCAGTCGTTAAAACATAATAACAAGGCACCATATAATCCAGATATGGAAAATCTATTGCACTTACCGAATGTCCTTTTTCTTCAAGGTTTTTAATTTTATCTGAAAGATGTTGTTTGATCTCCGAATCTAATCCGGGATGCTCTTCGCAATCTTTAAGATATGCTATTTTTAGCGGTTTTAATGATTCATTCAGTGAAATCACGGGTGCAGGTATTTGCTGCATCGTTGCATCATGATCGTCCATTCCGCTAATCACTTCCATAATCAACGCCATATCTTCCACACTTGAAGTAAGTGGTCCGATCTGATCGAATGAGGATGCATAAGCTGCAAGTCCCCACCTGCTTACTCTGCCGTAAGTCGGGTAAATACCAAACAAACCACAAAAAGAGGCCGGCTGTCTTACTGAACCTCCGGTATCACTACCCAAAGCTGCCAGACACATATCGGCCTGCACTGCTACTGCGCTTCCGCCAGAACTACCACCGGGAACGCGTGTATTGTCTGCGGCATTTAGAACAGGACCATAAGCCGAATTTTCATTGCTGGCACCCATCGCAAACTCGTCGCAATTGCAACGAGCAATAATGATGGCGTCTTCTGCTAAAAGTCTTTCAACAACTGTAGCAGAGAAAAGCGATTCGAATCCTTCAAGAATTTTAGATGAAGATGAAATGTGATGGCCTTTGTAGCAAATGTTATCTTTAATCGCGATAACCATTCCTGCAAGTCTGCCTGCAGTTCCACTTTTTATTTTAGCATCAATCTCCGCTGCTTTTAACAAAGATTCATCAGAATACACCTCAAGTATTGCATTAAGGTGCTTTTGTGACTCAATTTTCTGGAGATAATGATTTACAAGTCGCACGCAATCGGTTTCACCCGTTTGCATGGCATGTCTGATACCCGTAAGGTTTGAATATAATTTTTTCACTGATCCGCTTAACGGATTAAGAAATTAAATAATGTTACTGTTAGAAGAACCGTCTTTTGGTTTTTCTTCCATACCTTCTTTAATCTGTGCTTTAACATTGGTTTTAGCATCGTTAAATTCTCTGATACCATTGCCTAATCCGCGCATAAGCTCAGGAATTTTTTTGCCTCCAAATAGTAAAAGAACAACAACCAGAATTAAAACTATTTCTGTCGCTCCAAGATTGCCTAAAAATAAAAGTGTCATTATAAATATGATTTAGAATACAAAATTAATCTTATTCTGATATAAAGTTGTGATTTTTTAGGTATATTTTCTATTCCTGAGACCTTTTTATGAAAAAATGTTAAAAAGCATATTCTTTTTAGTGCCTAACTATTTAGTTAATCCATTGTTTTAAAGGATTTTTTTGCTTTTTTTGCAGTATAATTAAACTTTATGAACGAGGATTCTTTAAATTCATTATTAGCTGAGCTTACTGCTAGCTTTGAAAAAAACATTAACCACACTATTGTTGAGTTTTCAAGGATTCGCGCGGGAAAAGCCCAACCGGCAATGTTGGAAGGTGTGATGGTTGATTATTATGGCAATCCTACTCCTCTGAGTCAGGTAGCCAATATTTCTGCACCGGAAAGTCGCACTCTGATGATTCAGCCTTGGGAAAAATCACTTTTAGGTGAAATTGAACGTGCAATTATTAACAGTAATCTTGGTTTTGCACCCGGAAATGATGGCATGATGATTCGTATCAGCATTCCACCATTAACAGAAGAAAGACGTCTTCAATTAGTAAAAACGGCTAAAGCTGAGGGTGAAAACTCAAAAGTAAGCGCAAGAAGTATTCGTAAGGACATCAACGAAAGAATCAAAAAACTTCAAAAAGACGGACTGAGTGAAGACGAAGCAAAAGATGCTGAGGTAAAAGTTCAGAAACAGATTGATGCCATGATCATCAAAATCGATCAGCTTCTTGCCGACAAGGAAAAAGAGATAATGACTGTGTGATTGCGCAGATCTCAGAATGCAGTAAAAATTTTTGAGTTATCTTTCAGTTTAAAATTCCCTTAAAAAATTAAGGTTTAGAATAATAATTCTATAATTACAAAAGATGACTGGTGTCATTAGCCGTCTTTATTCTGAATTTTTCTCCGTTCCACTGAATAATATAAAGACACAAATTTGAATGGTCAAAATCATCCATCAGATTTAAAGGATATTCCATCATCAAACATAAAAAACTGCGCATTGCTCTTCCATGCATCGCAATTATAATCTGTCGTTCATTTTCTTTTGACAAAATATATTCTAAGCCTTTTCTTTGTCTTTCCTGTAAATTTATTGGCGTTTCACCACCACCAATGGCATGCGCCAAATTACCATCTCTCCAGGCTGTTACTACCTTTGTAAAATCCGCATAACTCTCCGGCGTGCTCTGCCTGCCTTCCATTTCTCCCCAGTTTATTTCATTCAGCGCATCTAAAGATTCAAACGCACATCCTCTATTTATAAAAGGCTTTACACTCTGAATGGTACGCTTTAATTTAGATGTATAAA
>JACMRS010000278.1 GCA_014376345.1 Bacteroidia bacterium
GAATTTGAAAAACTTACTGATGACACCAGCAAATTAACAATGCAAATAGTTTACAGATCAGTTTCACTAAGAGATCAAATGCTGAAATTGCCATTTGCTGCCGGATTAAATATGGCGCATAATCGTTTACAGGACATTTTAATTAAACAAAAATAAACATGACTAAAAGAAACAAAATTATTTATTGGATTGCCACCTTATGGTTGGCTTTGGGTATGGTTTCAACCGGAATTGTACAAATAATAAAAATGAAAGAAGAGGTTGAAATGATGAACAGACTGGGTTATCCATTGTATTTTATGACAATACTGGGAATCTGGAAACTACTTGGTGTGATTGCAATTCTGATACCCAAATATCCTTTATTGAAAGAATGGGCCTATGCCGGATTCTTTTTTGCAATGTCTGGTGCAGTTTTTTCTCACTTTGCTTGCGGCGATGCAGCAAAAGAGTATTTTGGTCCTGTTTTATTGCTAATTTTGACAATTGTCAGTTGGTATTACAGACCAACAGACAGGAAAGTTACCACAACCATTTAATATTATTTATCATGAATCCGGAAGTTGATTTTTACTTTACAAAAGCCAGAAAATGGCGGAAAGAACTTGAGAAACTCAGAATTATTATTCTGGATAGTGGACTTACGGAAGTACTGAAATGGGGTGTTCCAACTTATGCACTCGATGATAAGAATGTTGTGTTGATTCATGTGTTTAAAGAATACTGTGCAATTTTGTTTTTCAAAGGGGCCTTACTTAAAGACCCTAAAAACATTCTGATTCAGCAAACCAAAAACACGCAAACTACAAAGCAAATAAGATTTACTGATTTGCATGAAATTATTGAGATGGAAGATATCATCAAATCATACATTCAGGAAGTGATAAAAATTGAAAAATCAGGTTTGAAAGTAACTCTTAAAAAAACATCAGAGTTTAAAATGCCCAAAGAGTTTAAAGATAAACTTGATGAAATTCCAGCTTTGAAAGCCGCATTCAAAGCGCTGACACCTGGAAGGCAAAGAGGTTATCTCTTATTTTTCGATTCAGCAAAGCAATCTAAAACACGTATTGCAAGAATAGAAAAGCATCTGCCTGATATTTTTGATGGTAAGGGTTTGAATGATTAATATTTTTATTTAATAATAAAATGAGCAACACTAAAACTGAGAAGAAATTATCAAAAGAAGAGTTAGATAATTTATTGAATACTTTAAAAGAACGTTTCGAGAAAAATAGTTCCAGGCATAAAGGGATTGAATGGAAAGATGTTTTAAAAAAAATAGAATCTAATTCAGACAAACTCTGGTCGCTTAATGAAATGGAACGAACCGGTGGTGAACCCGATGTTGTTGGCATTGATAAAAAATCAGGCGAATTTATTTTTATTGATTGCTCTGCTGAAAGTCCTGCTAAACGCCGCAGCGTGTGCTACGACCGAGCAGGTTGGGAGTCAAGAAAAGAGGCAAGACCCGAGAATACAGCGGTTGATATGGCAACTGATATGGGCATAGAAATTTTGACTGAAGAACAATACCGGGATTTGCAAAAACTTGGAAAATTCGACCTTAAAACATCTTCCTGGGTATTGACACCGGCAGAAATAAGAAAAGCAGGAGGTGCAGTTTTTTGTGATTTTCGTTATGGCACTGTTTTCATGTATCACAATGGCGCACAGTCTTATTATGCTGCAAGAGGTTTTCGGGGGATGCTACAGATTTAAAATATTTAAACTAACCGAATATCGATTTCAAAATCTTTTTAGACTAATTTGAAAAGCAAAAAAAAAGGTGGTTGTTAAATTTTTAACAACCACCTTTTTTTTAGTAATAACTTATTTTGTAAAATAATCTTTTACAAAAGCTTGCTGTTGTGTTTCAGACATTTTATCTGTCTGCTGCACTGCAATGTTTATTTTTTCGAAAAGGTGGTTGTCTTTAAGTGTATTGTACAATTCAGCCTTAGCTTCAGTTGGTCCGAACAAAAGGACATCTTTGTAATTTCTGATCGTTTCGCCAAGTTTTTTATAATACTCAGCTTGTTGGTGTTGCTCTTTGTTATGCATCACATTTTCATTGCTCATACGATGTTCTCCTTCTTCCTGATGAATTTTAGATTCAATAGTTTGAGTTTCAGTTGCTTCAGTGTTAAATTCGATTAAATGTGCAGTTGAATGGTCCATCCAAATGCCTAATTTTTTTTCTGTTGTCATTTTCTGTTTTTTATGTTTTTTCATCAAAGAATATGCTTTGATGATTTTATTTAAGATTCTCAGTTTTATTAAAGTTTTTAACTCTAAAAAACACAAAGATGCGACTAAGCATACAGGTAAGGTTACACAATTTTGGTTTCTTGTTACAAAAGCCACACGTTTGGGATTTCTGATTTTTAGATTTGTGATTTTAGATTTAAGAGTAAGTCATTTTGAGCAAAATTCTGTCTCGGCTTAGCCGAGAGACAGAATGCAGTCTTGGCTGAGCCGAGAGGGCTGAAGAATCTCCTGCGTAGTTAACTTAAGATTTGAGATTTATCTCATTTTGAAAAAAATTCTGCTGAAGGTAATCCTTTATTACAGAATGCAGTCTTGGCTGAGCCGAGAGGGCTGAAGAATCTCATACGCAGATAATTTTTTGATTTTTGATTTTGGATTGTCTTATGTATTATTGCACTTCACTTATTTCCAATAAATGTCCTCAAACGAACCAATTCGATGCCCTTGGTGCTCAAATGATGAAGTCTACAAAGCTTATCATGACAATGAATGGGGTGTGCCAAGTTATGACGATCAACACCTTTTTGAAATGCTGATACTCGAAACTTTTCAGGCTGGACTTAGTTGGCTCACTATTCTTAAAAAACGCGAAAACTTTAGAAAAGCTTTTGATAATTTCAATATAAACAAAATATCTAAATACGGTGAAGAGGAAATTGGCAGATTGATGGAAGATGCCGGTATAATACGTTACCGGTTAAAAATTACAGGAGCAATCAGTAACGCCAATGTCTATCTTGAAGTTCAAAAAGAATTTGGCAGCTTCTCAAATTATATGTGGGGGTTTGTTAATCACCAAACTATTGTTAACACCATAAAATCAAGTAAAGATTATCCTGTCACTTCTAAGGAGTCAGATGCATTTAGTAAGGATCTCAAAAAGCGCGGTTTTAAATTTGTTGGAAGTACCACTATTTATGCTCACATGCAAAGCATTGGTATGGTAAACGATCACAGTGAAGACTGCTGGAAAAAACATCAGTAATATGAAAGAAAAAATAACCATACTCCACAATTCTCGTTGCAGTAAAAGTAGAGAGGCACTGAACATGATCTGTGAAATGGGCGAAAAGCCTGAGATTATAGATTATCTTAAGGATACTCCTACTGCTAAAGAGTTGACAAAAATTATTAAAATGATAGGAGTAAAACCGGAATCATTGGTAAGAAAAAGTGAAAATATTTATAAAGAAAAATATAAAGGAAAAACACTCACTGATTCTGAATGGATTCAAGCAATGGTTGACAATCCGATTTTAATTGAAAGGCCGATAATCATAAAGGGGGACGAAGCCCTGATAGGCCGTCCCCCTGAATCTGTAAAACGTTTTCTTTAATTATCTTTTAAGAATTCCTTTAAGTTTATCCTTCGCTTCTTTTTCAGCTCTTGCTTTCTCTTCGTCAATCTTTTTCTGAGCCTCTGCTTTTGCCTTATCTGCTTCTGCTCTTGCTTTATCTTCAGCTTCTTTTTTCTTTGCTTCGGCAGCATTAATACCTTGTTGTTTCAATCTGTTTAATGAATCTACAGCTTGTTGTTTGGCAGCCTCAGCTCTTCTCAATGCTTCAGCTTTTGCAGCGTCTGCTTTTTCAGTTAGTTGATCTTTAACCTGATCTTTTAAACTATTTACCAGATTGTTTTTAATGTCATGCAAACTTAAATTAACAGTTGGATTGCTAAACAAACCACTAACAATAACATCCACATCCACATATTCAGAAACATTCAGATTAAGCCCTTTTGCTTTTGCCTGACTA
>JACMRS010000279.1 GCA_014376345.1 Bacteroidia bacterium
TAAATATCCATTTGAAGATTTTTTACCGTGGTAGAAGGCCAGATTTGAGCAGAACCATAAGAAATACTGTCATCAATTTTTATGCTGGCCGAATCAAAATAATTAGTTTCTGAAAACCTCGATTTCAGGCAGCCTCTTTGGGCTGAAACACTGAATGCTGTTATTATAAATACACTAAAAATAAAGAGTTTCTTTGCCATAATAACTATCTGATAAATTCAAATATAGCAAAACAATTTGTAACAGCACACTTCAGTGCTTTATTAAAAAGCAATCTGCTTTAATTAATTTAAGAAATAGTTCTGAAATTTTAAATTAAAACTCGAAAGTATTCATGAAGGCAGTCGTAAAATTACCATCCTGAAAATCTTTATCCTGCATTATTTTAAGCTGCAATGGAATCGTTGTTTTTACGCCTTCAATAACAAATTCGCTTAGTGCTCTCTGCATTTTTACAATACATTCATCTCGTGTCTGAGCGCTCACAATAAGTTTCGCGATCATACTATCGTAATTTGAAGGTATCTGATAACCTGCGTAAACATGCGTGTCCACACGAATTCCATGTCCGCCCGGAATATGGAAAGTTGTGATCCTTCCCGGACTTGGTCTGAAATTATTAGCTGGATCTTCTGCATTGATACGGCATTCGATAGCATGCTTCATCGGCTCGTAATCTTTTCCCGAAATAGGCTGACCGGAAGCAATCAGAATCTGTTCTTTAACAAGATCATAATTGATTACTTCTTCAGTTACAGGATGCTCTACCTGAATTCTGGTATTCATTTCCATGAAATAAAAATTCCTGTGTTTGTCTACAAGAAACTCAACGGTACCCACACCTTCGTAATTAATACACTGAGCGGCAGCTTTAGCAGCAATACCCATTTTCTCACGTAATTCAGGCGTCATAAACGGAGAAGGACTTTCCTCAATAAGCTTTTGGTGCCTTCTCTGAATTGAACAATCGCGCTCACTCAAATGGCATACTTTACCATATTGATCACCTGCAATCTGTATTTCTATATGTCTTGGTTCTTCTATATATTTTTCCATATAGAGACCATCATTACCGAAGGCAGCAGCCGCTTCTGTTTTAGCGCTGTCCCAGTTTTTTTCAAAATCTTCATCTTTCCAGATAATCCTCATACCTCTGCCACCACCACCGGCAGTTGCTTTGATAATAACAGGATAACCTATCTTTTTTGCGAGCTTAATGCCTTCTTCAAATGTGTCAAGAAGTCCGTCGGAACCAGGAATTGTAGGCACATTGGCCTTTTTCATGAAGTCCTTGGCATTGCTTTTATCTCCCATCGAATTAATCTGCTCCGGAGTGGCACCGATAAATTTGATACCATGGTCGCGACAAACGCCTGAAAACTTAGCATTTTCACTCAAAAAACCATAACCCGGGTGAATAGCATCAGCATTAGTAATTTCTGCAGCGGCAATAATATTGGGAATCTTAAGATATGATTCAGAACTTTGCGGCGGGCCAATACATACGGCTTCATCTGCAAAACGAACATGTAAACTTTCTTTATCTGCAGTACTGTAAACAGCAACTGTCTGAATACCCATTTCCTTGCAGGTACGGATGATTCTTAAAGCAATTTCGCCACGGTTGGCTATTAATATTTTCCTAAACATTTTTTGTAAGAAAGGTTCATTTAAAACTATAAAATATCCA
>JACMRS010000280.1 GCA_014376345.1 Bacteroidia bacterium
AGTCTTAATTAGATTTTGTAACCAAAGACATCTTATAATATTTACTCAATAAATTTAAGATGATATTTTTATAAATACTTAAGTCTATAAATCACAATTATTTACTGATCATACCAATTCCGCTTCTTGCTTACTTTTAATGCGGCAAGCTTTGCTGAATTTACATGTATTGAAAATTGAAAACTTTTTCTGATACCATCCGGAATCCATTGAAAATCCAGAACCCAGCAATGAAGATTACGGGTAATATTAAACTGAGTGTAAGCAATTTTTTTATTGTTGAAATCATAACCACTGTTATAACCAACTTTCCAGTTTTCAGTAACATTCAAATCTCCATGAAAACTTAATGTCGGTGTCCAGGTGGTGCGGTAGTTATTTCTTGCATATTGTATTGAAGTATTAACTCCAAGCGACCAGTCCCTGTTAAAATCATTGTAATTATCAGGATTCTGTTTTAAATCTACAAGCTCTGCATGTTTTGCCAGATCATTGGTTACATCTGATGGCGGAGGAGAATCTTTGGGCTTAAACATATCGCTACTGACATCTCCTGCTAAAGACAATAAAGCACTTCTCCAGGTGCCTACCCTACCCGACTTGCCGAACTCAAGTTTATTGATTCTTCTGTTGCCTTCTGTATGGTAAGGATCAAGATTTGCAGATGCATTAAGTTGAGCTATCTTAAAAAGTCTGGTAAAGCCTGAGACAGATATATTCGAAAGCTGAAAGCTGTCTCCAAGAAAATTATAATTACCGTTGATACTCAGATTTTCAATAATATTTACATTTTCATACTTAGCCGATGTATCTGTCTTTTTAAGAACCTTAGCCTGCAAATTATTATTTAATCCAAAATTTAACGAACCAACCTGAACCTTGGACGGACCGCCTTTGATACCGCCTTCGAAAATACTGAGGCGACTAATTTTACCTATTGAATCTGATTGAACATCATAATAATATCCAAACCTTTTTTCACTAAAATCGGGCTTATAATTAATTCCAATACTTGGTGTCATTACATGTCGTAAAGCATTAACCTTTTTTGAATTAAACCTGTATGTTCCGAAAATCTGGGTAGTCGCATTCACACCACCACTATATTCTGCACCTCTTGTAAAACCGTGATTTATTATTGTATCAAGTTTTTGCTTTTTACTATTCCATACTTTTGTCATGGTTTTATTATACCAATATTCTTTATAGCTTATGGTCGGTGTTATTGAAATAAAATTTCTGAAAACTTTAAAGGAACCAAAAGTTATTGGTATTGTATGAGTTATCCCGTTTTGAAATTTATCGAAAGCTTTTCCTTCAAAAAACAAAGAATCTTTAGTGTGAATGCGGTTTTCAGCATCAAGCGTGTAAGAAAAACTGATGTTTTCAAACCATTTGGGTCTTCCTACCTGCACTTTCCTGACAAAAGGTGTAATTCTGGCAACACCAACTGTTAGTGTTGGCAAACTCAAATCAAAGTCACCGGTACGCACATCCTGTGAATGGGTTAGTCCTGTAGTAATATTGACTTTTCCATTATATAAAACCTTTGAATATGTTACAGACGAATTGAAATTACTGGCAACAATTTGTGTCGGATTAACAGAGTTTAACTGACTGTACTTACCTCTCTGAATATTAACATTTGCAGAAAAATTAGTGTTCGGACGTGCCTTGGCATCCTGCTGATGCGACCACAATATCTGAGCAGTTTTAGCAATACCGGCTTTAAATCCCGGATCCTCTCTTTCCAGTCCTGCCGGAAGAAGATTCGAATAACTCAATGAGAAATTTCCTCTATACCTGTATCGCTGCGCATACCTCGAATCGGTATGAAGTGCCCAGCTTCCTCTGAAATAAACATCTGCCCTTACCACTTGATCAAACTTTTCACTGATAGCAAAATAATATCCCATATTCCGGACATATGGCCCATAAGTGGAACTAAAACCTGGATCGGGCTGAATTATGCCTGACTTCTGACCTTTTTTAGTCGGAAACATTCCAAACGGCAAAACTAATGGTGTTGGCACATCTTCAATTACCAGGTTAGCCGGACCGAAAACAATTTTATCATCAGGAATTATCTTCAGTTTTCTTACTTCTAAATAAAAGTGTGGGTGGTCGAGATCACAAGTAGTGTATCTTCCTCTGTCAGAATAAATATTTTTATCGTCATCTCTGAAAACCTTATTACATAAAATATAACCATCACCTTCTACGAGTCTTACCCCGTACGTGCGTCCACGCTTGGTATTAAAATTATAAATCATTGTATCCGCATCTACAGGTAAATCTCCGTCATCAAAATGCGGCCGGTCTACAAAATAACCTGCGCTGTCGGTAATACCTGTTGCAAAAAGCTGTTTGGTTTTCATATCAATAACCATACGGGCAGCCTCCAGCGTCATTTCACCATATTTAACTTTCGCTTTACCAAAAAGATAGACTTTTTGATTTTTCAAATCAAATATTGTAGAATCTTCAGAACTGTAAACTATTGCTACATCAATAGATGAAGCAGAAAGCCTAATGGTATCACTTCCGGAAAAAGAAAGAGTGTCCTTTTTAGCAGACAACGAATCTAACTGCAGGGTTTGCGCATGCAAGCCACCTTGTGAAATAAGCATAATGCCCAATATCCACAAAGCAATTGGGATATATTTTGATATATATCCTTTGCTGTTCA
>JACMRS010000003.1 GCA_014376345.1 Bacteroidia bacterium
AATATACTTATGAAAAACCGGAAAGCGTGTTGGCGAATCTTAAAACTTATGTGGAATAAATTAACAATTTAAAATAAAAAAAATGTTTAGTAAATTTATTCAAAGGCCGGTATTGGCTATTGTTATATCCTTGGTGATCCTGTTTATCGGTTCACTTGCTATTAAAACTCTTCCTACTTCACAGTTTCCGGAAGTAGCGCCACCGGTAGTTATGGTAAGTGCCTCGTATCCCGGTGCAAGTGCTAAATCACTGGCAGAATCTGTAATCATTCCTCTAGAGCAATCTATAAACGGTGCATGGGGAATGAGGTATATGACCTCCGATGCAACCAGTGCGGGTGAGGCAAATATTCAGGTTGTATTCGAACCGGGTACTGATATTAATCAGGCTTTGGTGCAGGTTTCTAACCGTGTACAACAGGTAACAAACAGATTGCCGATACTGGTGCAACGGGAAGGTGTTGTAATTACTCCTGTTATTCCTAGTATGTTGATGTATGTCAACCTTTATAGTAAAGACAAGGATGCAAACATGAAATTCCTGTTCAATTATGCGGGAGTAAACATGGTTCCGGAAATACAAAGGATTAATGGAATTGGTCAGGTAAGAATATTAGGTAGCCGTCAGTATGCAATGCGTGTCTGGTTAAATCCCGACAGAATGCGCGCTTACAGTGTGTCTCCAGATGAGGTGATGGAAGCAATGAGCGACCAAAGTATTATTGGTAAACCCGGACGTATAGGAAGGGGAGACAGTAAACAGGCTGAAGCGCTTGAGTATGTATTGACTTACACAGACAGGTTTAATGATCCGAAACAATATGAGAATATCATAATCAGATCTAATCCAAAAGGTGAAATGCTTCGACTCAGAGATGTGGCAACTGTAACTCTTGGAAGTGAATATTACGATATTTATTCAAGTATGAACGGACATCCGTCGGCTGCTTTGGTCATCAAGCAAACCTATGGAAGTAATGCGAGTGAGGTAATATCAAAAGTTAAAGAAAAACTGGAAGAACTCAAGAAAACTTTCCCAAAAGGTATGGATTATGAAATCAGTTATGATGTATCCAATTTCCTGGATGCGTCTATTGAAAATGTTATTCATACTTTAAGAGATGCGTTCATTCTGGTTGCACTGGTTGTGTTTATTTTCCTCGGCGACTGGCGTTCTACTTTAATACCAACTCTGGCGGTTCCGATTTCACTGATTGGTGCGTTTTTCTTTATACAGATATTCGGACTGACCATTAACATGGTAACCTTATTTGCATTAGTACTAGCAATCGGTATTGTGGTAGATGATGCCATTGTGGTGGTTGAAGCAGTGCATGCCAAAATGGAAGAGGAACACCTTTCACCTTATAATGCAGTGCGAAAAGTTATCGGTGAAATTAGCGGGGCCGTAATTGCGATTACTTTGCTGATGGTGTCGGTATTTGTTCCGGTTGCATTTATGTCCGGTCCTGTTGGTACTTTTTACCGGCAGTTTGCAATTACTATGGCATCTTCAATAGTATTGTCAGGTGTTGTGGCGTTAACAGTTACCCCTGTTCTGTGTGCCATTATTCTTAAAAACACCCATGGCATGCCGCGTAAAAGAACCTGGATGAACCGTTTTCTGGATCAGTTTAACAGATCATTTGAAAAACTGACCGGTAAGTATGTGTGGATTTTAAGAAAAATAGCTCACAGAAAACTTGTTACTGTTGGCTTATTTGTAGTTTTTGCACTTGGTGTAATTGGAATCAGCAGCAGTTTGCCTTCAGGCTTTATACCCAGTGAAGATCAGGGAATGCTTTATGCTATCATTCAGACACCTCCCGGTTCTACACTGGAAAGAACGAATGATTTATCCAATAAACTGGTAGCGCTTATTCAAACAGAAGAAGGTGTGAAATCGGTTTCGTCTATTGCAGGTTATGAAGTGTTAACAGAGGGTAGGGGATCGAATGCGGGAACGTGTCTGATTAACCTTAAACCATGGTCGGACAGAAAGCATACTGTGAGTGAAATAATTGTTGAACTTGAGAAAAAGGCCAGGTCTATTCCAGGGGCTACCATTGAATTTTTTGATCCGCCTGCTGTGCCCGGATTTGGTGCTGCCGGAGGATTCGCTTTGCAGTTGTTGGATAAAACCAATAATGGCGATTACAATGAACTTGAAAAGGTGAAAAATGATTTTATGCATGAACTTGGCGAACGCAAAGAGTTAACCGGTTTGTTTACTTTTTTCAGTGCCAATTATCCGCAGTATGAAATAGATATTGACAACCAGGCTGCAATGCAAAAAGGTGTATCTATTGGCAACGCCATGAATACACTTTCAATTTTTGTAGGAAGTACTTATGAGCTTGGTTTTATAAAGTACCAAAGGTTTTTCAAAGTATTTGTGCAGGCTGCTCCTGAATACAGGCGGCTTCCAACAGATATTATGAACCTGTATGTGAAAAGTAATACAGGTGAAATGGTGCCTTTTTCTGCATTTATGAAAATAACAAAGAAGCAGGGGCCAAATGAAATAAACAGGTATAACATGTATAATACTGCTGCTATCAGAGGTGGACCTGCAAAAGGTTACAGCAGTGGTGAAGCCATTAAAGCTGTGCAGGAAGTAGCGGCCAAAACATTGCCCCATGGATTTGATATCGATTGGGCAGCATTGTCTTATGATGAAACAAGGCGTGGAAATGAAGCGATTTATATTTTCATTATTGTATTGGTGTTTGTGTATTTTGTACTTGCAGCCCAATATGAAAGTTTTATCATTCCACTTGCGGTAATTTTCTCATTGCCCGCAGGTGTTTTTGGTTCTTTTCTGATGATTAAAGGTATGGGACTTGCAAATGATATTTACGCTCAGGTGGGTCTAGTAATGTTAGTTGGTTTGCTTGGAAAAAATGCAGTTTTAATTGTAGAGTTTGCAGTTCAGAAACACCATACAGGATTTACAGTTCTTGAAGCTGCTATCGAAGGTGCCAAGGTCAGATTCAGACCGATTCTGATGACATCATTTGCTTTTATTGCAGGTTTAATACCTTTAGTAATTTCACATGGAGCAGGTGCAATTGGTAACAAAACAATTGGAGCATCTGCACTAGGAGGCATGCTTTTCGGAACTATTTTCGGGGTGCTGATTGTTCCGGGCTTGTATTATATTTTCGGATCAATGGCCGAAGGCAGAAAACTGATTAAGAATGAAGATGACTCTTCATTAACAGAAGAATTTGTTCATGCGATAGATAAATTTCCAACCACACAAGAAAACGATAATGATGGAAAATAAAAGATCAATGAAGATTACGGGTATTGCGATTATGCTGTTTATAACAGCGTGTAATGTGCCCTATCTTGGTCGTAAGACAGAGAATAAAAACACGCCGGCAAGATACGGCAGCGTAGCTGATTCATTAAACAGTGCAGATATAAAACGCAACGATTTTTTTACTGATCCTAATCTGAAAGCACTTATAGATACTGCCCTTGTTAATAATCAGGAATTGAATATTGTTTTTCAGGATATCTATATCGGCAGTTTTGAAGTGCGGGCCAGAAAGGGAGCATATCTTCCTTTCGGTGGTGTTGCTGCTGGAGGTGGTGTTATTAAAGAAGGCAGGTACACTGTGCCAGGATCAGTAGAATCGAACCTGAATGTAGCACCAGGAAAAAAGTTTCCTGACCCGCTACCGGATTTGTTTATCGGGGCAAATATTTCATGGGAAGTAGATATCTGGAAAAAACTCCGCAATTCGAAAAATGCAGCTGCAAGAAAATACCTTGCTACTATTGAAGGTAAAAATTTTATGGTAACTCAATTGGTTGCAGAAATTGCCAATTCTTATTATGAGTTAATGGCACTGGATAATCAGCTGGCAACGCTTAGACAGAATATAGAAATTCAGCAAAATGCTTTGGAAATTGTGAGACTTGAAAAAATTGCAGCTAAAGTAACTGAGCTGGCAGTGAGGAAATTTGAAGCAGAGGTTTTAAAAAATCAAAGCAAGCAGTATTATATCATTCAGAAAATAATAGAGACTGAAAACAAAATCAATTTTATGGTTGGAAGATTTCCTCAGCCTGTGGTTCGTTCTTCGGGAGATTTTATTAATCTGGCAACAGGTAATATGCATGCAGGAATTCCTTCTCAACTGTTGCAGAACCGTCCTGACATCAGGCAGGCTGAAAGAATGCTGGCAAGTACTAAACTCGATGTTTTGTCTGCAAAGGCTCAGTTCTATCCAACATTTATGATCACAGCAGGAACTGGTTTTCAGGCTTTCAATCTGGCATATTTAGTAAAAACACCGGAGTCGTTTATATTTTCTGCTGCAGGTCAGCTGGCAATGCCGTTAATCAATCGAAATGCTATTAAAGCCAACTATTATTCTGCAAATTCAAGACAGATACAGGCAGTTTACAATTACGAAAAAACCATTCTGAATGCATATATCGAAGTAGCCAATCAGCTATCAAATATTGACAATCTTGAGAAAAGTTATGATTTAAAAACAAAGCAGGTAGAAGCGCTAACACAGTCTATTGATATCTCTACCAGTCTGTTTAAATCGGCGAGAGCAGATTACATGGAAGTATTGTTAACGCAAAGGGATGCACTTGAATCAAAGTTTGAATTAATAGAAACTAAAAAGCAACAGATGAATGCGATTGTAAATATTTACAAAGCATTGGGTGGTGGCTGGAAATAAATTGAATTGATTTCACATTACTAGTTTAGTTTGTGAAAATTGGTTGTTAAAAAATCAAATGATAATCGGAATATTTCCGATTATCGTGTTAAAATTTTAATATTATTGTAAAATAATATATGGTTAATCGGTTTTTTTCCGATCTTTGTATGTAAATATTACAAAATGGAGTTACGGAAAATTGCGAAAGGATTTGGAGATGCTCCTTTGTCTAGGCATTTGATTCTGGATATGCTTAAGGATTACAAGCGGCCCAATGATAAAATAAGTGAGTGGGTTAAGAGCGGGGAATTAATTTCAGTCAGAAGAGGACTTTATATTCCTGGCCCGGAAACCGGTTTGCCAGTACCTGAGCCATTTTTAATAGCAAATCACTTACGCGGTCCTAGTTATGTATCTATTGAAGCCGCCTTGTCCTATTGGGGATTTATTCCTGAGAGAGTGTTTGAGACCACTTCTGTTACACTAAAAACTGCTAAAAGGTATGATACACCTGCAGGAAGATTTAGTTACCAGCATCTTGGTTCTCCATATTATTCTTTTGGCATAAAAAGCATAAAACTTAATCCTGAACAAACTGTTTTGATAGCTTCTCATGAAAAGGCGGTATGTGATAAAATTGTGCTCACTTCAGGTATTATACTTAGAAGTACACGGCAAGCAAAAGACTTCTTACTGGAAGACCTTCGAATGGATAAAATGATGCTGCAAAATTTAGATATTAAAATTATTCAATCATGGTTGAAGGATGCACCGAAAAAAAGCAGTCTTGAAATACTTATTAAAACATTGAAAGAATTATGATCAGAGAGTGGATAGCAGAATACAATTCAGTATTTAAATTTTATTCTAATTGTTAAATGAACTTTCCCTGATTAATATTATTTGATAATGAAGGATTTGGGATTTTCAAAACAATTACTTATCTTTGACGTAAGTAACGCTAAAAGTTAGTAATGATAGTTTCATTTGGTGATAAGGATACAGATAAAATATGGAGCGGTGAGCGGGTTAAGGGAATGTCAAACGAAATTCAGGAGATTGGTAGAAGAAAACTAAGAATGCTGAATAGTTCTCAGAATCTCACTGATTTGAAAATTCCACCATCGAATAGACTTGAAAAGTTGAAAGGGGATTTAAAAGAATTTTATTCAATCAGAATTAATAACCAATATAGAATTATTTTTAAATGGATAAAAGGAAATGCAGAATATGTTACAATAATTGATTATCATTAAAAAAAGAAAGAAATGAAAAATTTGAAAAACATTCATCCGGGTGAAATCCTTTTGGAGGAGTTTCTGAAGCCATTAGAGATCAGCGCTTACAGACTTTCAAAAGATATTTTTATTCCACAAACAAGGGTTTCAGAAATAATAAAGGGCAATAGAAGAATAACTGCAGATACAGCATTAAGATTTTCAAAGTATTTTGGAAACAGCGCGAAGTTTTGGCTTGGAATTCAGGATGATTATGATATTGAGGAAGGAGTGCTTCAAAAGAAAGATGAACTGCACTCAATTAAGCACTATCGAAGTAACGCTGCGTAAGCAAATTGTGAGGAAGAAATTTTGAATTTAAGGAAATTTAAATTGCCCATACTTTCCACTACTATTCTGATTGTTTTAACCGGAACTGTTTACTTAAGAATATTAATGTACACAATAGCATGACCTATTATGCCTTAATCTTTTAATGTTTCTTTTCCCCATGCAACAACCTTTACCCCATCAGAATAATGAACAAGATCGGGTACATGTTCGTTGAGCTCAACTTCACCAATTCTGTAATGCATCTGTGCATTTATTAGCTTAACCTGCTGCAGTGGCCAGGGCTTGTGATGAACAATGAACCTGACTTTCTTACCTTTCTTTACATCATAAACGCTGTATCTTTCCGTCAGCCATTTTGCAATTTCTAAAGGCGCTTCAATTGCTTGTCGACCTTCAAATTCAATATCAAGCTTCAGGTTGTTGCGGACATTTACAGAATTATAATGTCCCTTTTGAAACTGCATATCAGATTTAATATAGGGAAAGCCTGTAAGTAACTTTGTAACGAACACAGACAGAGCCTTATGGCCTTCCATGCTTATAAAATAAACTCCGGGTATGCCGTTATGTGTAACATAGGTTCTCAAATTTATTTCATGAAAATCGGATACGGCGGCTAAAGGCGGAATGCCACGGGGCCTTATATTTTTCATATCGAATAAAACAAGGGAAACCCAGGATTCGCCGTTCATCAAATCAATTTCAAGCTCTTTGGGAACCAGCTTCCGTAGTTCATCATAATTAATTTTCCAATGAATGAATAAGGCATTCAACCATTCCAGATAATAATCCCACTTGCGTTTTGGAATTGGGAATTTCCTGTGAGCTGTGTGAGTGAGTAACTCTTTTATTGCTGAATTCATTTCAAATCAACTTTATTTTTTCCTCCGTCAATACCTTGAATATATTTTATCAGACCTGTAAAGTAAGTCTGCTGATCATCATAAAAACTCATGTGGCTGCCATTGGGGCAAAATAAAAAGCTGCCATTTTTTACCTGCTCAGCCATCCATTTCATGTGCTCCGGATCCATTGTATCGTGCTTTGCTCCGATGGTAAGCACAGGTGTAGTTATATCTTTCAACTTGCTTTTAATGTCCCAGTTGGCTAGTCTTCCTGAGATGCCAAATTCACTTGGTCCCTGCATGGTAATATACAATGAACTGTTTACTTTTTTCATCGAGCGGTTTACCGGT
Organism: Bacteroidia bacterium; assembly: GCA_014376345.1. GTDB lineage: Bacteria > Bacteroidota > Bacteroidia > NS11-12g > UBA955 > JACMRS01. Next base: position 7,459 of record JACMRS010000003.1, read on the forward strand.
TCAGGCCACTGATCCAGTGGAATTCTGCACAGATGCTTTGCATAAAATTCGGGCATCAGCAAAGCCATATATCTTGGATTGTTAAAATCACCACGGGCTTCAATTGCATTAATCGTGTCTAGCACATCAGGTCGCATTTGTTTTGAAAGTACTTCATCTGCATACCTGCCATAATCGGGGCAACTGCACATCATGTTTGATACAATCAACGCCTTCATATTGTTCTGATATTTCAATGCATATTGCATCGCCAGAATGCCACCCCAGGAATGTCCCAGCAAATAAAAATTATCTTTGTCAAGATGTAACGCAACCCTTACCTGTTCCACTTCTTCAACATAACGGTCGAGCTCCCAGAATGCTGTATCGTCGGGATTATCAGAGTTTCCGCAACCAAGCTGATCATAATAAATAAACTCAATACTTTCCTCCGGAAAAAAACTTTCAAAGCACTCGAAATACTCATGTGTCAATCCGGGCCCGCCATTTAAAAGCAACACTTTTATCCGCGGATTATTTCCAATTTTTTTGGTCCACACTTTAAATTTTTTATTCAAAGTAGTCACTTCAATTATCTTAATTCCACCATCCTGCACACCGCTGTCGCTGTGAGAAAAATAGTTGTTAGTTTTGTCGTCTTTTCTTTTTTCCGAACAAGAAGAAATCAGTATGATCGTTAGAAGGATTAAAGATATTTTTTTTAATGTCATTATGATATTATTAGTTTGGTAAAATGTTAGCGAATAATGAGTATTTCAACACGCTCAGTCACCGGCAATTTATAATTCGAAATTAATTCAATTTGTGTTTATTATTACTTGAAATATTATCAACTGTCCAAGGTATTTGCTTTACAAAATCATGTTGTCTCACCTGACAATCTTCTTTGGTGCAGATAGGGCACGAGAAGGTGAGGCAGCCATCGGTATGAACGAATAATTCAACACTTTCACCAAAGTTAATTCTCACCAGCCTGGCAAGCTCATCAATCTCTTTATGTGCATCATGAACATTCAAATACCACGGCACTGTTAGGTGACAATCGAGGTGTAAGGTGCCTCCGTATTTTATTATGCGAAGGTTGTGCAGGTCAATCCAGTTTTGTCTTCTTGAAGATTGAAGCAGCGCTACCAATTTTTTCAGCAGTTCATCATCAGCTTCATCCATAATTCCTGCAATAGAACTGCGCAAAATTTTATAACCTGATACCATAATTATCAATGCAAAAAGTATTGCCACCACACTGTCCAGCCAGTATTGTCCTGTTATAAAAATGAGAACCAGTCCGATGATAATACCAATGGTTGCATAAGTATCAGTTTGCATGTGCTTTCCGGTTGCAAGCAGCGACAAAGAATCATTTTGCTTTCCTTTTTTCGCAGCATAAGCGCCAACAATATAATTGACAACAGCAGTTATTGCTACAAGAAAAATTCCATAGTCAAGTTTGGATATTTTCACCGGATCTTTAAGATTATGAACGGCACCATAAATAATAAAAAATCCGGAAGCAACCATTAAAGTACCTTCAACTGCAGCTGATAAAAATTCTACTTTACCATGACCGTAAGGATGGTTTTCATCACGCGGTTTGGTAGATAAATTAAGACTGTAAAGTCCTACAAAAGCACTGATAAGGTTGATAGTATATTCAAGGGCATCAGTTAAAATGGCAATGGATCCTGTAACGGCCCAGGCTGTAATCTTAACAACAAAAAGAACAACAGTAACTGCAGTCAACTTTTTTTGAATAGAATAATTTTCTTTCTGAAGGTTCATACTGAAATTAGTTTTTATTAATTGTTTCTGTTAATATTTTCAATTCCTCATCAGAAACAGTATTGCTGCGTTTCAAAATTTTTCCATCAGGACCGATAATAAAAACTGTTGGAAAAGCATAAACTTTATAGTCATCCAGAAATTCAGGAGAATAAAGAAGTTGTGTCCATAACAGTCCATCTGTTTCAATTGTTTTTTCCCAGTCTTCTTTGTTTTTATCATAAGCAACACTCAGAAAAACTAATTTATCTGAAGCGTATTTTTTATAAAGTGTAACCAGTTCTTTATTTGCCAAACGACAAGGCCCACACCAACTGCCCCAAACATCCAGAACAACATATTTACCTTTCATTTTTTTAAGTGATACCTTTTTCCCTTTGGCATTTCTTAGCTTAAATGTAGGAGCTTTTGTATTGGCTATAGGTGTTGATTTTTCTTCATACATCGTTTTTAATACAGGCGTGTATGGATACTCAGAATTGTCGCGGCAAAAAATAAGTGTCTCTTTTTCCCAGTCTTTTTTTTCCTGACCTTCTATAGCCTGAGAACCTTTAAAAACAAGTGCTCCGTATTTGGCATCAACATATATTTTTGTATAAACTTCAAACTGATGCTTATCCATAACTGCAATAATTTCTGAGATGCCTGGTTTGTGAAGTGTGTCTTTACTTTCCTGAATCACAATCTTTTTTATAGATGACAGCCACGCAGGCCACATCAGTTTATTGTAAATCGTAAATCCGGAAAACCTTTCATCATATTGCGGAAGATTTTTAAATTAAGAAGTTTCATAGATGTTATACAAAGGCTTGTAATCAGTTGTAAACAAAGTATTCATCAACACAATTTTAGCACAAGTTGCAGTAACAGTGGTATAATTATCTCCTCCAATTCCTGATATATCAAGAATGGTTTTTTCAACAATATTCAATATTGAATCTTTGTTATTGCTCGACTGTAATACTGTAAAAAGATCAACATAAACAAGATCTTCAATTTTAGCAAAAGCAGCACTTCTTTCTGATAATCCTGTTGCCGTAATGCCTTCAGTTGTTGGTCCCGGAATGTTAATGACAATTTCTGAACTACTAAATATAAAAAACTGATAAGTTAAATCTTCACTGTTACCAATAAAGAGATTAAACTGAGATGGATATTTAAGATCAGCACTGTAATTGAAATAACCGCTGGCATCAATTTTTAGTGCAATATCTTCATTCATAAATCCTGCTCTTAAAGACAATGCCACTCCAACCGGTGCATGTCCCTTTATCAAAACAGGAAAGGCTTTCGCACCAAATGTTGCTGCAAAAATAAAAACGGATAAAATATATTTTTTGAGTATTGACATTAACTGTTTTAATCTAAAGCAAAATTAACGATTTTTAATGAAACATTTCCTTCAGCATTTCTTCAATCCACAACTTGTTGAAGCGAATGTTGTAGGGGCACACGGCAGTGTGTCCACATCCACCCCAATTGTTTTGCTTCCAGTTGTTTCTTAAGTCCCAACCAAACACAAAATTACAATATAGATCTGCTACAAAAATTTCGATTGATCCAGCAAATCAAAGCTGTGCTTTTTCCCTAAGAAAAAATCATATACAATACTGCGTTTGTAAAGTCCTACTTTATTTGCATTTGCTTTAATTACAGGAACCTGTTTTCTTTTGCCATACCAATATCTCAACCGTGAATAAAAGCTGAAATGTGCTTTTAAGACAGCCTTAAAATTACCCCACTCACCAAGCATCAGAAATCTAAGAGCAGCAATGGTATCCAATATTGCAATGCGGAACATTAATACCGGAACTATTTTTCCGGCTTCAAGATTTTTCAATAAAAGTGCCAGTCCGTTTCTGAAATTTAAGAATGTTTTCTTCGGACTGTATTTTGACAAAGTACCACCACCAATATGATAAACCACTGATGCCGGACAAGCCATAATTTTATAACCTGCATTTTTCAATCGCCAGCAAATGTCTATCTCTTCCATGTGCGCGAAAAAATCTGCGTCCAGTCCGCCAATGCTATGAAACAATTCTGCTTTAACAAACATTGCTGCACCTGTAGCCCAGAATATTTCCCTGTTATCATTAAACTGACCTTTGTCTTCTTCCAAAGCGCTTAATATTCTTCCTCTGCAAAAAGGATACCCGTATTTGTCAATGAATCCGCCTGATGCACCGGCATATTCAAAATAATTTCTATTATTAAAATCGAGAATTTTAGGTTGTATTGCTGCAATTGTGCTGTCCGTTAAAGCCATATCCACAAGAGGCTGAATCCAGTTTTTATCTACCTCAACATCACTGTTAAGTAAAACATAATAATCAGCTTGTACTTGTTCAAGTGCTTTGTTATAACCACCTGCAAATCCATAATTTTCTGCAAGTCTGATAAGTTTTAACTGCGGATAATTCGCTTCAATATAACTGCAGGAATCATCGCTTGAAGCATTGTCAGCAACAACAACTTCAAGGTTTTCATAATTTGTCTGAAGGACAAACGGAAGCAGGTCATGTAGAAAATTACGTGTGTTGTAATTTAAAATAACAACGCTGACCTTTGGCTGCATCAGTCTTTTGAAGGTTTAGGCTCTGCGCTTTCAAAAGGAACAAAAACGAAGCTGGCGCCGTATTGGGTTACTAAAAAAATGCAACAATGCTTTGAAGGATCTTTAAAAGTGCGCTCAAAATCAGCTTTTTTGCTTTTTTCTATAATGCCTCGTTCCATAAACTCTTCGAGTGTTGATGCCTGATAAGTAAACTGGCTTCCTATTTCCTCACGGTTCAGAATTTCTTCACCAAGCTTAACATCTTCCTGATGCGCCACAAAAATTGGATGTTTGCTAAAGCCCTCTTTGATAATATCATCAGAAACTTCCTTCAGCGAATCCTTAAACATATTCATGTCAAGCTGAAGGGTGCGGATATACTGGGCAAGAATTTCTTCTGTCATTTTATTAACCGCAAAGTTAGGAAAATGTTTAATATGGCACACAAATTGTTTGAAGCGTCGCATTTCAAAATTCATTTTAAAATATTTATTATAATTTACCCAACCTTTTGCAAATTCGCAGCGTCATTGAAAACAGAACAGTCACAATAAAAAGATGACCCCATCACCGGAAATAGCGATTAGCTTAGTATTAGCAGATGAAAAGGACCCAGGCCTGGTTCAGCTTATCGAGCTTTGCATGGCTAACGACAGGCAGGCGCAGGAGCTTCTGTACCGCCAGTATTACGGTAAGGCCATGGGGATGTGCATGCGTTATTTTGCAAACAGGGATGACGCCCTTGAAGCATTAAACGCTGGTTTTCTGAAAGTATACAACAACCTTGGCTCATACAGGTTTGACGGTGCTTTTGAAGGCTGGCTATTCAGAATTATTTATAACAGCATAATAGACCACTGCAGAGCCAGAATGAGACAGGTTAAAACGGTAGATTTAGAGGAAGTAAATGATTCGCAAACGGGTATGGAGGCTCTGCAGCAGCTTTACGCCGTGGATTTATTGAAAATGCTCGACCACCTTCCTGATGCCAGCAGAACCGTATTTAACATGTTTGCCGTAGAAGGCTATAAGCATGAAGAAATTGCGAAAACTCTGAATATTTCGGAAGGAACCAGCAAATGGCATGTAAACAATGCCAGAACTATCCTGAAAACATTAATCGAAAAATCAAATTTAAGATCATGAGCAGCAACACACCATTTCAGCCCGATGACCTGTTTAATGAAGGTTTCAAAAATTTTGAGGCGCCCTATAATTCAGGTGCCTGGGAAAACATGAAAGCTTTACTGGACAAGGATGAGGAAGCAAAGCCTGTGCTGTTGCCTCCACAAAAAATCAACATAAAAAAATCACCATTTTTAATTTTAATTATTATGACCACCATAAGCTTAATATCCGCAATCGCTTACCTGACGCTTGGTATACAAACCAACGGAACAGCAGGTAACATTAACAATAAATTAAATTCAGAATATCGCCATACAACAGATAGCAACAATAATACTGTGCAACAGGATGTAGATAATACACAAACAATTTCAGAACAAAGTGCTTCAAATAATACTGCTGAGAAAATTGAAATTAATCAAAATAATCAGACATTTTTATCTGAAAAAAGCCAATCTTCAAGTTTAAAAATAAATCGCGATCAAAGTTTAAAATCTGCCGGTAAATCAAAAGTAACAAAAATTACATCAGGTTCTTCAAAAAATAAATCTACTTCGACTAAAGCATTTTCTTCAACGAATAGTGACAATATTAAAGAAGATGGCGATCCATTAAAAACTTCAGTAACACCTGCTGTTATTGCTGCAGGAACAGAATCTAAGATCGCAGGAAATACTTTGAAAGTATTAACTGATGCGGGTGGAAATCTAGTACCTGATTCTCCGTTTGTTGCTGAAAAAATGTCAAAGACAGAAAAGAAAGTTGCGCGTTACACCTGGGTTGATGATGTTTATCAATACGTTGATGTACCATTAACAGGTGCGATTGACGATTTCTGGATTGGGATTCATTTTACACAGCAGTATTCGCAGATTAAAGTTGACAGCGGCAGCAATCAGGCAGGTTTTAACCTTCAGTTTATGTCGGGAAATCAGTTAAAGAAAAATGATGTCTGGGGTGCTTACGGTGGCTTTGATTTCGGAATGCAGTTTTATGGAAGAACACCAAAATCAAATGTCGTAATCAATACCGTAAATCAGGACAGTGGTTTTACCCGCTTGAGTACTATTTCGTATGATTTTCTTGCAAGGGCGCATTTTGAATATGCTAAATTTCCGATAATTCCTTATTTCAATGCGTTTGGCGGACCTAGATTATACAGTACCAGTCAAAGAGTTGCTTCTTATCTTCAACTTAAAAACAATGAAAGCAGCAGCTCTAATAATGCGCATACTTCTGCTTCATTGGTTTACGGAATTGGAGTAGGAGCAAGAGTGAGATTAACACCAAGATTATCATTGGATGCCAGATATGAAATTGTACGAGGCAGTTCTGTTAAAATGGTAGATATGGATCAGTCAAAATTCAGCGGGTTGAATTACAATCTGAAGTACAACACTGTCAATCCTGCATACGGTCAGTTTAAGGTAGGTTTAATTTTCGATCTGAGTGAAATGAAAGAAGAGAAAAAATTGCTGACACCCGGACATTACGTTGAGTCATATTATGACAGCGTGTATGTTGATCCGAAAGATTCAAACATCAGGTATCTTCCATGCCAATGTGAACCTTGTCCTAAAAAATCGTATGAATATATTGATACTACTCCAGGCGCACCACGGACTCAACCAAGGCAAAGAAATACACCTTCATGGCCTTCCGAAAATGGTGGAGGTAATGGAGGAGGTAATGGAGGAAGAAGTGGAATGGGCGGAGGAAGCAGAGGTAGTTTCCCCGGCATTAAAGTGCCGAGTTCGATACCCAAATAAAATTTATAAAGCCGGACTTGTGAGAGGATCCGGCTTTTTTTTGGTACTAAATAAATTCATATTTTGAATAACTAACCAAACACATTTGATTAAAAAAATAAATGCATTTCAGAAATAGTTTTATAGTGATATTAGTGTTTGCAAATTATTAAATTCAACATGAATTAAATAATTTGCTGACTTCAATAGTATTAAATCAACTCAAGAAGCGCAACACTTTCAACATGGTGTGTGTGCGGAAACATATCTACTGGCTGTACTGCAGAAACGCGATAATGTTCCTTCATCATGGCAAGATCCCTGGCCTGAGTTGCCGGATTGCAACTTACGTAAACCACGCGTTTGGGTTTCAGTTCAATTATCTTAGCAACCACATCAGCATGCATGCCATCACGTGGCGGATCGGTAATAATCACATCTGGTGCTCCATGGGTATTGACAAATTCGTCGTTTAGAACATCTTTCATATCACCGGCAAAAAAATGTGTGTGTGAAAGTCCGTTGCGTGAAGCATTTTCTTTAGCATCTTTTATTGCAGATTCAACATATTCTATACCTACAACTTTTCTTGCTTTTTTAGCTACAAATTGCGCTATAGTTCCTGTTCCGGTATAAAGGTCATAAACAAGTTCATTGCCTGTCAGTCCTGCAAAATCACGGGTGATTTCATAAAGTCGGAGTGCTTGTTCGCTGTTGGTTTGAAAGAAAGACTGCGGTCTGATTTTAAAAGTCAGGTCTTCCATTTTTTCTTCCATATAACCTTTTCCCGACCAGGTTTGAACTTCAAAATCATTCCAGCTATCATTCTTTTTTTCATTGACAACATAACATAAAGAGGTGATCTCTTTAAATGAATCCTGGAGGTGGTTAAACAATAAATCAATTTTTTCGCGGTCTTCATGAAAAACTATCAGAACGATTAGCCAGTCACCGAGGTTACTGCAGCGCATCATCACGTTTCTTAGGAAGCCTTGTTGACCGCGAATATCAAAATAATCCCAGTTTCTGCTTCTTGCAAAATCATTGATAGCAAGTCTGATACTGTTTGCAGGTTCAGGCATTAGCCAGCAGGTTTCTATTGGCATAACCTTATCAAAACGACCGGGTACATGGAAACCCAGAGCATCAATACCTTTAGGAGAATCTTTGTCAAATATTTCTTCCCAGGCTTTATTGCTGAAAGTAAATTCGAGTTTATTGCGGTAAAATTGTTGCTTATCAGAACCTGCCACAGGCAGGTGTTTTTCAACTTCAACTTTACCGATTCTTTCAAGTGCATCTTTTACTTGTTGCTGCTTCATTTCAAGCTGCGACTCATAATTAAGATGCTGCCATTTGCAACCACCGCAAACACCGAAATGCTGACAAAAAGGTGTTACGCGAAGGGAAGAGGGAGTTATCAGATTTGTTATTTTAGCTTCGTAATAACTTTTCTTTTCGAAGGTAGTTTGTATGTCTGCCACATCACCCGGAGCAGCAAAAGGAATGAAAATCACTTTGTCATCAACACGTGCAATACATTTGCCTTCGGCAGCAGTATTGGCCACGATAATATTTTCAAATGCAAGGGTTTTGCGGGGTTTGTGTCTTCTCAAAACTTAAATAAATTTAATGCAAAAGTAAGAATAATAAAATGGAGGATTTTAAAGAGAATAATAAATTGAGCATTAATTTCAATTTATTATTGAGGTATGTAATAAAGATTCATCAGTTCTAGCTTAGCCAAAAATGTATTTTGTATTATTGGAATACTGTTTACAGAATTTTATTGAATTTGACGAGTTATTGCAATGAAGATGGATTTCAATAATAAATCACAAATCTAAAATCACAAATCTCTGATTATCTGCGTAGGAGATTCTTCACTTCATTTAGTGGTGAAGGAATACCTTCAACTAAATTACGCTCAAAATGACACAATCCAAAAATCTTAAATCTAAAATCACAAATCTAAAATTGAATCAGAAATCAAAAAATCAGAAATCAGAAATTCTTCAAATGGGATTCTTCACTTTATTTCATTAATGTGGAATACCACAAAATGAAATTATGTTCAAAATGACCAAATCTAAAATCGCAAATCTTAAATCTAAAATCCGAAATTATTTCAGAGCAATATATGAATTCAGAGTGGTATTAAAATCTGTAGCGTCTCTGTAGCCAACTTCCATGTAAACTTTTTCATCTGCATTTGGTTTAACCCAAATAAAAGTAGTTGGATAACCTCTGTTAGAACCCTTTGCAAGCCATGTTAATAGCTGTTGTTGGTTGTAAATTTTTCCGTTTATATTATAACTGCCATTATTTTCAGGATTGAATTTTACAGCTATACAATATTGGTTCATTTTTGCAATAATATCAGGATTTTCATAAGTGTCATGGTCCATTTTTTTGCACCAGCCACACCAGTCTGTATAAGTATCGATTACCAGAATTTTGCCTTGTTTTTTCGCTTTCGCAAATCCGTCATTAAAATTATACCACGCAATGGTGTCTGCTTTTACAATTTCATCTACAGGTGCTGCAACAGTTTCAGTTTTTGCTTTAGCTTTTTTCTTTTTTGGTTTTGGTCCGTTTGTAAAAGTGAAAGAAGCTGCAATAAGTGCGGTAATTATAAAAAGTGATTTGATATGAAGATTTCTCATTAATTTTTCTTTAATATTCAAATATAGCACATTTTTTTTTCAGTGAAAAATCAAATCTGTAAATATTGGTCACAGCCGTGTAAATATTCGTTATTTTTGCAATACACTTAATAAATAGAAATTTATTGAAACCCGAATTTTATACTAACGCAAAAAAGACCGAGACAGCCGTGCTTGTCGGCATCATTTATAAGCTTCAGTCAAAGAACAAAACCTCCGAATATCTCGATGAGCTTGAAGCGCTTGTAACAACCGCCGGTGCTGAGACAAAAGGCCGTTTTGTGCAGACACTCGAATATCCCAACCCAAGGACTTTTTTAGGTGAGGGAAAGCTGGCAGAACTTGCAGAGTTTGTGAAATTTCATGAAATTGATATGGTGGTTTTTGATGATGAGTTATCACCTTCACAAATCAGGAATCTTGAAAAAGAATTAAAGGAAGTCAAGATTATTGACAGAAGTACATTAATACTTGATATTTTCGCAAGAAACGCCCGTACTGCTCAGGCTAAAACTCAGGTTGAGCTTGCTCAAAATCAGTATTTATTACCAAGACTAACCAATATGTGGACCCACTTAAGCAAGCAAAAAGGGGGTATCGGAATGAAAGGTCCGGGTGAAACAGAAATTGAAACTGACAGAAGGATAATACGTGAGAATATTACTAAACTAAAAGAAAGATTAGCGATAATTGAAAGACAGGGTGTTGTGCAAAGACAAGCCCGTACTGATAAAAAAAGAGTTGCATTAGTTGGTTATACCAACGTCGGAAAATCTACAATTATGAATGCTTTGAGTAATGCAGGTGTTCATGCTGAAAATAAGCTTTTTGCTACCCTCGATTCAACAGTTCGCAAAGTTGTTTTTGAAGATCCGGATTCTCCGGGTGCATATATTCCTTATCTTTTATCCGATACGGTTGGTTTTATCCGTAAACTTCCGACACTTTTAGTTGAGAGTTTCAAATCCACTTTAGCAGAAACAATAGAGGCTGATGTTTTGGTGCATGTTGTAGATATTTCTCATCCTGAATTTGAAAGTCAGATGGAAGTTGTTAAGCAAACATTGTATGACATTGGTGCGCGTGAAAAGCCCGTTCTGCTTGTGTTTAATAAGATTGATGCTTATAAACCCGCTGATGATTCAGAGGCATTTTCTTTAGAAGAACTTGAAAACAGCTGGGTAGCAAAAGAGAATAATCCGGTGGTGTTTATGTCTGCTCAGGAAAAAGTTAATATGGAGGGCTTGAAAAAGGCGCTGATTGAACTACTCCGTTAGTTTCTATACAAAACAGGGGGTGTGCTCATTTTATTGTACACCATTTAAATTTACGTAACTCGCTGAAAATTAACAATTTAGTAACATGCTCAAAATCAGCATACTGACATTTTTGTGAATAAGCCATGTTTCCCGAAAAGCGCATGAACACTGATGTTGGTGAATACTCTCTTATTTTGCATTTGTTATGCAACACACAGACAGCTGGCTGCCGCTTATAAAACAATTCAATCCTTTATGGGTTGAACTGGATGCGCGCATAGCTAAATTTGAAAAGCTGCTGAAAAGGCTTCCACTTGCTGAAACCCGAAAACTTAAGCTGATACAGGAAACAGCTAAAGAAAAATCAGGCTATTTTGCTTGTGCAGTTAATAATAATATTGATTTATTGTTACTGGCAGAGTTTTTTGAAACTAAAAAGTCAAGGAATATTTTGTTGGGAAGAGAGACAGAGCGTTTTCAGAAAATTTTCGGATGCTACAGCATGTATTCTAAATCTGGTTTGAAAGACGTGTATTCAAGCTTTGATATTAATGAAAATGCACCACAAGCGATTTCTTCTTTTGATTTGTTTAGTGCAGTAACACCATTAAAAACTGACAATGCTTTACCCCTTGATATTTCATTAAAACTTGAAGATATTGAGAATTTTATTTCAGCTCAAAGCAATATGTCTTTTATGTTAAAAGGACATATCATTGCTTGGGAGATTTATAATATAAAAAGTGGATTTGAAAATAACCGCGAAGCATTACATTATATCAATTTTTGTATTGATGCAATGGATATTAAATGCTATAAACTTTTAAACTTTGAAAAAGGTGTTACCACCCTGTCAAATGAAAAATGTGGTATGAAGCAATGGCTTGAAGAATTCATAAAAATCTGGGATCAGGAATTAACTGAAAAAACAGCTTTTCTTAAAGAACTTTTCAGACTAGATACCGGGTTTCATAATTTTGTTCCGATGCAGAAAACCGTTAGTAACTATTTGTTTGATACTGGTTTTGACACCCCGCTTCACAACCTTAAAGTAAATGAAACAGAGCAAAAACTTTTAAGGGTTGCTCTGAAAAACGGTACTTTAATGCATACTGATATTGCAAAGCTTTTTAATTTAGGTAAGCAGTCAGAAGAGGCAAGAGAATTTCTCGAAAGCGGTTATTTAATACCGGTAATAAATGCTGAAGGCGAGCAGGTTTGGGTAATCCGCGCGGGCAATACTGAGCCACACAGATTGAAAAAATTTGAAAGAATGCCGGTTAATAGTCTTAAAGCTGTGCCATTTGTTGTTAATGATTATGAATCCACAGAAGGTTTTGCTGCAGTAAACGAACAGGCCACAATACTTCCCGTTAAAGAAGTAAAGACCCGTAAAGCATTTTTTGGATAAGCAGTTTAGTGCTCGTCCTCGTTAAAGAAATAGTCTTCGTCTGTAGGATAATCCGACCAGATCTCTTCAATACTTTCAAAAGGTTCGCCGTCGTCCTCAAGTTCCTGTAAATTTTCAACTACTTCAAGCGGTGCTCCGGAACGGATTCCGTAATCAATAAGCTCATCTTTGGTTGCAGGCCAAGGCGCATCGTCCAGATATGATACTAATTCTAATGTCCAATACATATTATTTTTTTTAAACTTTCCGCGAAAATATAAAAAAAGAACTGACTAATTTCAATTTTATTTTAATTGTGATAAAAATACTGTCAAAACTTTAATAAAACCCTCCGGATTGTCAGCATTTACCCAATGTCCCGCGTTATCCACAACTTCAAAAGCAGCTTTTGGAAAATATTTAAGAATTTCAACCTCGTCGTATTCAGAAATGTAAGCCGATCTGCTTCCTTTTATAAATAGAGTCGGTTTTTCAAATGTTTCCCTGAATGTAAGTCCGCCAATTATTTCTTCATAACCGTTCCTGATTCCTTTAAGATTGGATTTTACTTTGAATCCACCTTCTTCATCTCTTTCAATGTTTTTAGCAAGAAATAGTCTGACACCCAAATCATTTTCATAAGGCATAAGAGCTTCATCAACTTCTTTTCTATTTGTAAGTTTGCTAAAATCAATTTCTTCAAATGCTTTAAAATAACTAACATGTCCGGGTTTGTAAGTTTTTGGGGCAATATCAACTATTACCAGTGCTTTTGTTTTTTCAGGAAAATTATGAGCGAAAACCATTGCCGTTTTTCCTCCCATACTGTGTCCGATTATGACAGCTTCTTCAATTTTCAGTTCATTCAAAAGTTCTGATAAGTCTGAAGCCATTAAAGAGTAACTCATTTCATCACTGTGAGGACTCTGCCCATGGTTTCTTGCGTCTACTGTATAGATAGTGTAACTATCTCCCATAGAACGTGCAATATTGTGCCAATTGTCTAACATTCCGAATATTCCGTGTAGTATAAAGATGTTGACTGGTCCTTCTCCGTATTTTTTATAGTGAAGCTTCATTATTAAGGGCAAATTTCGTTTAATTTGTCTTTGTAGGCAAACAAACTATAAAACAATTGCTCTGGGATTTTTTTCTTATTTAGAAATATTCTAAATTGCGGCCTCTTAATGCTTGCATCAGAACTTAATATTGGAGAACGCGCCGTTATATCAAAAGTAGGGGATGGTGCGCTTGCATTGAAGCTGATGGAAATGGGCTGTTATGAAGGTGAACAGATCAGAGTTAAATTTAAAGCTCCATTCGGAGACCCCATTGCTTTTGAAATATCCGGATACCATCTTGCTCTTAGGAAAGATGAAGCTCAATTACTTGAAGTAATATTAATTTAATTGTCAAACGAACCCTTAAATATTGTACTTGCAGGAAACCCAAATTGTGGTAAAACATCATTATTTAATGTTCTTACAGGACTTAATCAAAAGGTAAGTAACTTACCCGGAACTACAATAGAACAGAAATGTGGCTTCTTTCAAATTAGTTTTGACACGGTAGCCAAAATAACTGACTTGCCCGGAAGTTATAGTATCTACCCGAAATCAGAAGATGAAATTGTTACTGCAAAGTTTCTGATAGATCCAACTCATGGCAATAAAACACATGTAATTGTTTTTGTTGTTGATGCCAGTAATCTGTCGCGCAATCTTTTGTTTTTTACTCAGGTAGCAGACTTAGGTATTCCTATTATCCTTGCTTTAAACCTTCTTGATCTTGCAGAAAAAAAGCAAATAGCTATTGATATAGAATCACTTTCACGTGAACTCTCTGTGATTGTTTGTCCGATAAATGCCCGAACAGGTAAAGGAGTTGAAGAGCTTAAGAAAAAAATTCTTAAAGTAACTCAGCCCCATCAGCAATTATTTTTCGAACCAAATGTCAAACAGCGAGACATCATAAACAGTCTTAAAGAGAGTTTTCCCGGAAATTCTGACTACCGATTGTGGTTATTAGCTTTTCAAAGAAAAGATTATAAAGTAGTACTCAAAATCAATGATGAGCGTGCCTTTGATACTTTGCAGGAAAGCAGTCGGCAAATTCAAGCTGACGAAACCGTTCAGCGTTATAGGAAAATAAATACCATTGTCGCCGGTTCTGTAACTAAGTCTGCTATAAAAAAAAGGAGACTTTCGAGTAGGTTAGATGAATTATTAGTACATCCGTTATGGGGCTTTTTGATATTCTTTGGAACCCTGTTTATAATCTTTCAAAGTGTTTTTAGAATAGCTGAATGGCCAATGCAGTGGATAGAAACTGTGTTTGTTTATGTTGGCGGACTAGTTGATTCAGTAATGCCAAAAGCTTGGTACACAGATTTAATTGTCAATGGGGTAATTGCAGGTCTAAGCGGTGTGCTTGCATTTTTACCGCAGATAATGATACTTTTTACTCTCCTCGCTATATTAGAAGATACCGGTTATATGACGCGTGTGAGTTTTATGACTGACAGGTTGATGCGCAAGTTCGGACTCAATGGAAAATCGATTATTCCGCTTGTTGGTAGTATGGCCTGTGCCATTCCCAGTATTATGGCAACCCGAAATATTGAAAACAAAAAAGACAGACTGATAACTATTCTGGTAACTCCTTTAATGAGTTGTTCTGCCAGATTGCCAGTTTATACTTTACTTGCTTCATTAATGATTCCTGAGCATACAAGCTGGTACGGACTGGATTTAAGAGGTTTGCTTTTACTTGCCATGTATGTTATGGGATTTTTGGCAGCTATTATTTTTGCTTTCATTTTCAAAAAAATACTGAACCAGAAAGAACGTAGCTTTTTTATTCTTGAATTGCCGGATTACAGACTTCCAAGATGGAAAAATATAGCTTTGAGCATGCGATCAAGAGTAAATGACTTTGTGTTAAATGCGGGTAAAGTAATTATTCTGGTTTCAATTCTTCTCTGGTTTTTGGCGAATTTCGGTCCAGGTGATACCTTTAAGCAAATTGAACTAAGGCATGCCGGAAGTGCCAACAATACAGAATTAATAAAAGCAGAAAAACTAGAAGCAAGTTATGCAGGTATTCTTGGAAAAGCAATTGAGCCGGCAATAAAACCTCTGGGTTTCGACTGGAAAATTGGAATTGCGTTGATTACTAGTTTTGCAGCAAGAGAAGTATTTGTTGGAACTATGGCAACAATTTACAGTGTTGGCGATGTTGATGACAGTCTGTCAATCAGAGAAAAGATGGCAGCCCAGATAAATCCGAATACCGGAAAACCACTTTATGGAGGAGCAGTGGCATTTTCTCTGATGATATTTTATGCCTTTGCAATGCAATGTTTTAGCACGCTGGCAGTTACTTACAGAGAAACGAAATCAATAAAATGGCCGATTGTTCAGTTCTTTTATATGACAGGATTTGCTTATCTCGCAAGTTTTGTTGTTTTTCAACTCTTAAAATAGCATAATTGGTACAATTTTTGCTGTATGGGGGCTCCTGTAAAATTCAGCAAAATGAGGGATTTTCGATAGAATTTACCTAATTTTGCAAACTTTCTTTGAAAGTTGAGGTAACTATTACCGGATTTTTACGTCAAAGGAATAAAAAGTATACAGCAAACACAATGAGACAGCTTAAGATATCAAAACAGTTTACCAACCGCGAAAATAAATCGCTTGATAAATACCTGAATGAAATTTCAAAGGTATCAATGATTGATGCCCAGGAAGAAGTAGAGCTTGCAAGACGTATCCGCGAGGGCGATCAGGCAGCACTTGAAAGACTTGTAAATGCCAACCTTCGTTTCGTGGTTTCGGTTTCTAAACAATACCAAAATCAAGGTTTAACACTTGGTGACCTTATTAATGAAGGTAACCTTGGATTAATAAAAGCAGCCAAACGTTTCGATGAAACTCGTGGTTTCAAATTTATCTCTTACGCTGTTTGGTGGATCCGTCAGTCTATTCTTCAGGCTCTTGCCGACCAGTCGCGTATTGTTCGTCTTCCTCTTAATAAAGTTGGGTCGATTGGACGTATCAGCGCTGCTGCTGCAAAACTGGAGCAGGAATTTGAGCGTGAACCAACTGCACAGGAAATTGCAACGATGCTTGAAATTCCGGTTATTGAAGTTGAAAATGCATTGAAATCAAGCGGCAGGCATTTGTCTATTGATGCACCTTTAACCGAAGGTGAAGACAACACACTTCTTGGTGTTCTTGATAACAACGACGAGCCGAATCCTGATATGCTTCTTATGAATGAGAGTCTTCAGAAAGAGATCAACCGTGTTATTTCAACCCTGAGTGATAAAGAACGTGATGTTCTTAAATATTACTACGGACTTGATGGCGGACCGGCACATACTCTTGAAGATATTTCTGAGAAAGTAGGACTGACACGTGAACGTGTTCGTCAGATTAAGGAGAAAGCACTTCGCAGACTTAGAAAGTCATCGAAAAGCAAAATCCTGAAATCTTACTTAGGTTAATTTTAGATTTTATTGATTTTTTGAAAACTGATTTTTCAGTTATTGCTGACTTGTGCTTTATTCAATAGTGTATTTTGATATCGTTTTAATAGATAAGGGTTTTGGCTCCCTATGGTGTTAAACGTTTAAGTCATAGCCATTGAAACAGGTTCCTATAGGTGCGTGCG
>JACMRS010000281.1 GCA_014376345.1 Bacteroidia bacterium
GTTCAATTCCTGACCTAATTCTGCAACAAGTTGTTTGTATTGTTTTCCTGATGCTTTTTCTAACATCAATCCAGCTGCTACATAACCTAAATTTGAGAAGTTAATGCTGTCTTTGTTGCTGACTGGTTTATGCTGAAAAAACCATTTTGTAAACTGATAGCGTTGTTCGTCTTCAGTTCCATTAAACTGGTCCTGTGATGGTTTGTTATATGTATAAGTGTATTTATATAATCTCGTTCTGAAAGATAAAAGATTCAGCAAAGTAAGTTGATGATATTTCTTGTTGCTTGAATGTTTTAATTCAGGAAACAGGTCAAAGAATTTTGTATTCCAATTTATCTTGCCTTTTTTAACAAGTTCAGCAGCAATGAAACAAGTTATAGCTTTAGTGTTTGAGCCAATTCTGAATTTGTCATCAGGTTGTGCTTTGTACCGGGTGTTTATTCTTTGAAAACCCAGAATCTTCATTTCATATATTGAGTCGGCGGAAATAACAGCAAAAGCTAGTTCGGGGATGTCGTATTTTTGACGGATACTGTCTGCAAAATGCTCAAGAGACTGTCCATAAGTAATTAAGGATGTATGAAAGAATAGAAGGATTGTTAATGGTTTTATCAACGAAGATATTTTTAAATGCAACTATTTAGGGTTTTATATAAACACTTATTTCAGTATTAATTTTTTCTAAAATGTCCTATGATGTTTATCCGCTACTTGCTGTTCGGAATGTATGGCTATAAATTTATATGTCAGCCCTCTTAAAATGCCAAGTGATTGTATTTGTTGGCTTGCAGTTTGCAAAAAATACAAGTAAAAATGTAAACAGGACGGTTATGCAGTTCAGCACTTCCGTCCTGTTTCTTTAAAAGACTTTTTAGTAATTAATTAGATCTTAGTCAATACTTGAAATTCAGGTATCCCTATTACACCGGCTTCAGCCATTGTCTTTTGCATATCAGGATTGCCCATCATTCCGTCAAGGGCTTCCTTGCTTGGAAATTCCATACTGATGGTAATCATGTTTGGATTTTCTACAGATGAATACACTCCATTCACTGTAACACCTGCTTTGGCACGATTTGTTTCGTCTGCGTCAAATCCCACTTTCCAGGTTTTGGCATCTTTTACTTCATGTTTTCCAATTACTGTTATCATTTTATTTTTATTTTATTTTTTTCCTACTCGTATGGCTTTTCGGTGTCGCCCCGTTTTTTTAAGTGGTCGCTGTTCTCCACCTTGATTCGCAATATTACAATATTTTGTGAAATATTTAATATCTTGTCTTTTGCGTTGATAATTCCAATGTCTGGTTTTCACATAAAAGATGAAGGGTTTCGGACTTGACGAGGTGCACTAAACTATCAACTCAATGAATTCGCTTGTATTCCAGTAGTGTGATTGATATAACATTAGCGAATGGTTATGTAATATTTAATCTAAAAAATTAGTTCAATTTTGCTGTATAAAAAGATAGAATAGTTTTGCCGAATTAGAATACAGTTTTTAAAGAAGCAAAAGCTCTTTTACAAGTAGATATAAAATTATATAAAACTAAAAATAAATATTATGAACAAAAAAGTAAACTTGTTAATGGCACTAAGCCCAAAACAATACAAAACAAAAATCTTAGCGATTTCTACACTTATGGTGTTTTTCTTTATGGGTGTTATCCTGTTTTCTGGATGTAAAAAAAAGGATGATGGTTCCACCAGCAATCAAAAAACTACCATGAACATGAGAATGACAGATGCCCCCGGCGATTACGATGCTGTATATGTAGATGTGATAGGAGCAGAGGTTCATTCTGATGTAGACGGATGGGTTTCATTGAATGTAAAGCCAGGTATTTATAACCTTCTTGATCTCACCAATGGAAAAGACACACTTATTGCAACAGGGCAAGTTGCAGTTGGTACTGTGTCGCAAATCAGGTTGATACTAGGAGACAGGAATACTGTTGTTGTAGACAATAAGACATACAGTTTGAAAACGCCAAGTGCACAACAATCCGGACTTAAGCTACAGGTTCATGCAGATTTGGTATATGGGATAAACTACACAATGCTTTTAGATTTTGATGCAGACAAATCTATTGTATTAACTGGCAATAATACATATATGTTGAAACCGGTTATTAGGGTAATTACTAAAGTTTTAGACGGTGGTATTAAGGGTGTTATTTTGCCTCTTACTGCTCAACCTGCTATTTATGCTATCTCAGGCACAGATTCAGTAAGCACTTATGCTGATATATTTACCGGTAAGTTTTTTATTGGAGGCTTGCAAACAGGAGCCTATAAAGTTGTTATAATGCCTAAGTCTCCTTATTCAGATACTTCTGTTTTAGGTGTAAATGTTGTAAATGGTTCAGTAACAGATATTGGTACAATAACAGTGAAGTAACTGTTTTATAACTTATATTAAATCACAAAAAAAGAGAATGTCTTACCGACATTCTCTTTTTTTGTGATTTAATTGCTCATTAATTCATCTTTAAAAATAACTTATTGAAATATATTAGAATAATATTTTGGTGATGAGTTTTATTGATGGTGGTATAGGTTGCATAAAATTGATGTTAGCTGCGTTTATTCGCAGAGCTATTGTTTTAGAGCTATCGTTATGTCTTGTATTAAAAGAATGCCCAAACATACATTATTGAAGAATTTAAGGCTTAAATTGCTATGGATACATTTAATTTTATGACAAACTAATTAACCCTATTCGAAAACCAAATAAGTAGAGCGATTATTTCCCCTATAAAATCTCCCTTAAAACTGCTGTCCGATAAAGAAATGCAGTTGCTTTGGCTGGTAGGTTCCTGTATATGCCGATTGTCTGATCGTGCGCCAGTCGAAGCCGTAAGCATAGTCTAGTCCTAACAAACCAAACATTGGCAGGAATAGTCTGATACCAACACCTGCAGAGCGTTTTACTTCGAATGGATTGTACTTGCGTGGATCCAGCCAGGCATTACCTGCTTCAACAAAGGCCAAAGTAAATATTGTAGCACTCGGATTGGTTGAAATGGCATACCTGATTTCTGCTGTATATTTATTAAATATCGCAGCACCCGCGCTACTTCCAGGCGGTGCAGCATTCAGAGAAAGCGTTCTGTCTGTATAACCTCTCATTGAAATAATTTCAGAACCAATCTGCCCGAAACTGTTTAATCCGCTACCACCAACTACGAAACGTTCAAACGGGGCAGTATTCAGGAACTTGTTATAATACCCAAGGTAACCGAAACGGGCTTTTGTCATAAACACCAGTTTTGGCTTGATTGTTACATAATGCTCAATGTCAAATTTCCATTTGTGATATTCTACAAATTTAAATTTGTCTGCTTGTGCAATATGCGCATAATCTTTGTTGCTGAAAGCTGAAACTGGAGGTGTGGCAGCAATACTAAATTCGAATCTCGAACCACTTGTTGAAAATATTGGTGCATCCACAGAATTTCTTGAAATTACCCATTTAAACTCTAAGCTATTAGATCTGCCGTTGCTGATGCTAAGTCCATAAGCACCTGCTGCATTCTGTAAATGGTATTGCTGGAAACCTACAGAATATAACAATGAAAAGTAATCATCCGGCCATTTTATTCTTTTTCCAAGAGAAATATTTGCACCTGTAATTTTAATAAACTGTTTTAACGGGTCATCTCTTTTCAGATTGTCGTAAGACTGGTTGGTACGGTAAATACTGAAAGAAAATGAATTTGGTTTTTTGCCACCAAGCCATGGTTCAGAGAAAGAAGCATTATAAGACTGGTAATAAATTCCATTTGATTGTGCACGAAGCGACAGCCTTTGTCCATCGCCCGATGGTATCGGGTTCCAAAGTGATGGATGAAGTAGTTTTCTTGAAGAAAAATTATTCAGTGTGAGTCCAAGTGTACCAACAAGTCCGCCATAGCCACCCTGACTCCCATTACCTACACCGGAATTACTTCTGTTATTTCCACCCCAGCCTCCTGAAAGTTCAATCTGATCGGAAGCTTTTTCTTCTACTGTATACTCTATATCAACAGTTCCTGTAGCAGCATTAGGTTTTGGATTGACATTCAGTGCCTCAGGATTAAAATAACCGATTTGTGAAAGTTCCCTCAATGATCTCTGAATATCTGCTCTTGAAAATTTCTCGCCTGGTCGGGTACGCAGTTCACGCAGAATCACATGGTCGCTGGTTTTTGTATTGCCAATTACTGTAATTTTATTGTAAATAGCCTGTGGACCTTCGCTGATATGAATATCAATGTCTATAGAATCATCTTCTACTTTTACTTCCAGAGGTACTACGTTGAAAAACAGATAGCCATCATCCATATAAAGGCTGGTAATGTCATAACCTGAAGGGTTATTAAACAGGCGTTCTTCCAGAATAGTCTGATCGTAGATATCTCCCTTTTTTATATTGAGTACATTTGAAAGATCCTCAGTAGGGTGTTTAATATTCCCTGTAAAATTAATGTGGCGGAAGTAGTATTTTTTACCTTCGCTGACAGCAATTTTAATGATAATTCTTTCATTGTTTATTTTATAAATTGAGTCGAAAACAAGTTTTGCATCGCGGTACCCAAGTGAGTAATATTTTTTAACGATACCGTTCTTTTCCTCATCATATTTTTCCTCGACAAATTTGGAAGAAGCAAAAATATTAAGCTTGTGCTTTTTACTTTTGGTTTTCTTAAATGCCTTTCTAAGAATTTTAGTTTCTACTTTATCATTGCCAACAAACAGGATGTCTTCAACCTTCACTTTCTTGCCTTTTTTAACATAGATGCGCATGACAAGTGTGTTGGGTTTTGCAGGATTTTTTACCTTAATATCAGCTGTTGGTTCGCTTAATTTAATATCAACCTCTGTGTTGTAATAACCTTTCTCGTAATAATATTCAAGTATGCGTGTTTTAGTTCTGTTAAGTAAATTTTCATTAATAACTACGCCTCCTTTAAGGTCTAATTCGTCTTTTAGGTTCTGACTCTCGCTGCGACTGAGTCCCGGGAAGTTGTAAGCTGCAAGTTGAGGTCTTTCTTTTACTTTTATAACAAGATAAATAGTGTCACTTTTAATAGCACCTGCATAAATCATGATTTCAGAAAAATACTCTTGTTTCCAAAGATTTTCGATTGCATTTGAAATTTCAGTACCGGGTATTTTTATAGTTTGTCCGATAGATAAATTGGAATAAACTACAATAACAGGATCGTCGAGATATAAATTTCCTTCGGCTTTGATTCCGCCGATGAGGTATGAAGTTGGACGATTATAATCCATTTTCATAAATTTTGCAGAGGTGGTGTCCTGTGCAAATGCGCTTATAAAGGGCAAAGCTGATAAAAGCAGGGTTAATATTTTTTTATACATGGGCATCGGGGGCCAGCTGTTCACTGGTTTTTCCAAATCTTCTTTCTCTTTTTTGATAATCCAGCAGTGCTGTGTAAAATGCTTCTTTGTCAAATTCAGGCCAGTAAACATCTGTAAAATAAAATTCTCCGTACGCTAATTCCCAAAGCAGAAAATTGCTGATTCTGAATTCGCCACTGGTTCTTATAAGTAGTTCAGGATCAGGGAAACGCGCGGTATTAAGCGATGCGGTAAATAGGTTTTCATTAATCTCTGATGAAAGTACTTCGCCGTTTTTCACTTGTTCGGCTATTTTTTTTGTGGCCTGCACAATGTCCCATCTTGCACTATAATTTAGTGCCAGTATCAGGTTCATTCTTGAATTGTTTTTGGTAATTTCAATAGCTTCCAGAAGTTCTCTTCTGCAATCTGAAGGAAGTGAATCAATGTCTCCGATTGTTTGAAGTCGGATATTGTTATTATTGAGTGTCTTTACTTCTTTTCTGATAGTATGAACTAACAAAGTCATAATAGCTTTAACCTCAAGTGCGGGTCTGTTCCAGTTTTCAGTTGAAAAAGTATAAAGTGTCAAATGTTTTACACCAATTTCTGCTGCTGCTTCAGTTACTTGTCTTACTGAGCGCACGCCGTATTCATGCCCTACTACTCTTGGCAATGAACGTTTTTTTGCCCACCTGCCATTTCCATCCATAATGATGGCTACGTGTGCAGGTAATCTGCTGATATCGATCTGTTCTTTCAGGCTCAAATTATTTAAAATTGGGGACATTTTCCTAAAGTAACAAACCTGTAAGTAAGTGTAAATGCCGTTATAAAATACCAGTCTTTCAAATGTGGATCGCCTCTTTGTGTTTTATCTACAATCACTTTGCCACCACTTAAAGTCTGTGGTTGGGAAAGTTCGGCCGCAAGATCGCCTTTTTTATCTTTCATTGTTTGATAATCGGGATATTCTCCGCTGACATCATCGAGATAATCGGTAAAAGTTTTCCTGAAAACAGTTTCAAAACCCAATACCAGATTTTTGTTAATGCTGATTTTATAGCCCATTCCCATCGGTACAGACAGCTGAATAAGTGAATAACGTTTTTTGTAATTGTCAAGTCCCTGACCTTCGGTGCCAATATTTCGTGCCTCTATCCAATCTCCGGAACCATAACGTACTTTAGGATTGAAAGCGAAAACATTTAATCCGGTTACAAGATAAGCAGTGGAGTGTTTTTCAGTAGGATTAATTCCAAATGCTCTGAAATTAAACTCGAACTGACCACCTAGTTCCCAAATATTGCTTTTGAAAAGAAGAGCACGGTAATTGTAGTTTTTGAAATTTTTATCATGACCGGAAATGGCTCCGTAACAAAGCTGGATTCTGTAGGCCATGTATTTCGACAGGTTGTTTTTCATCAGTATTCCGGTTGAGAAATGTGTTTCTTTCAGTACTATTTCACTTGCCAGATCACCATGATAATTGCTGCCCCCGGCCATTATTCCGAGTTCCCATTTGCCCCTTCTTATCTTTTGAGCGTCTGCTTGTGAGAACAGAACGACAAGAAGAGCCAAAAGGTTACAACTTTTTAAAAATGTCATGAATGGTTATTACGGCTTCAGAAAAAGCCTTTAAAAATTGAAGCAGGTAGTTTTGCCACCTAATATTCTGTATGTAAGTGTTACGCCGGCAATCATATACCAGTCTTTCTTTTTAGAATTGCCTCTTGCTTCGTTATTGGCAAATTTTTCCTGATTAACTTCCTGAGAGCGGTCTTTCAGGGCTGTTGCCATAAATCCGCCTGCTCCTCCAACAATCTGGTCGTCGATGTAAACAGTTGAAATGTCATCAATATAATCAGTAAAAGTTTTGCGTAAACCAAATTCTAAACCAATTGCCCAATTGTCATCAAGCTGAAACTTCACTCCGGCTCCAATTGGGAACGAAAGTTGTGTAAGTGAATAACGGCGTTTGTCATTAAATTTAGTCGTCTCCTGACCTTCGGTGCCAAGGGGTTGAAGCTCTATCCATTCTTTATCCTGACCGGCTAAAGATGCGTCATGCAATAGAGGATTGTAAAGAAATTGCGCTTTGGGATTGTATCTGAATACACCAATACCTGCAAATAAATAAGGCGACCATCCATAAGAAGTTTTTGTGTTTTCATAACCCAGAATATTCCACTCCACCTGACCGGAAAATTCGATAATATCAGATCTGAAACTCAGATTACGCCTTTTCTTGTAAGCGTCGTTGTTGAAATTTTTATCTGTTCCCTGAACCCTTCCGTACAAAGCAGAACCTCTTAAAGTAAAAGCGGGCGAAAGATTGTAGCGTATAATCAGACCACCTGCAGGACGGGTTTCCCCGATTACAGGGGCAAAGCCTTTGGTAAGTTCTCCAATATAATTAGAACCACCAAGCAAAACACCAAAGTCGAGAGAGTTATTGGCTTTCTTGCTTTTATTATTGGTTTGCCCGGCTGCTTCACTAATGAAGAAAAGCCCGGTGACCATTACAAAAATATATTTTAAAAAACGCATCATTCTGTATTTAACCTACGAATATAAAGATTTCAGTATAAATAACGAAAAATCAGGCAAAATATTTTGCACTTAATCCGTAAATGATCCTAATTACGGCCATCCAGTCCCCACATCAGCTTTTGACGGAGGGTTTTGAGGAAGTTTTCATTTTCAAATCTGACAAGATTGACTGTAAAATTAGCCCGTTTAATTGCCATTTGAACATCGGGAGTGATACTTACAGAGCGGCTGTCAAGACTTGCAAGATAGCTGTGGCTGCGGCCTTCAATTTCGAATGAAAGTACATGGTCATCGGGTATTACTACCGGCCTTACATTGAGATTGTGCGGGGCAATAGGCGTGATACTGAAACTGGAAGATTTCGGGAAAAGTATCGGGCCGCCGCAACTCAGTGAATACCCTGTGGATCCTGTTGGTGTTGAAATTATCAGTCCATCAGCCCAATATGAATTCAGATGTTCCCCATTCAGAAAAGTGTGAACGGTAATCATACTGCTGCTTTCTTTTTTATGAATTACAAAATCGTTGAGTGCATAATTAAAGCTGAAAAGTTCAGATGAGGATTCAAGTTGAAGAAGCGATCGTTTGTCTAGAAGATAAGCGCCCTTTTTAAGGTCGTTCACAGCTTTTTTGTAATCCATAAAACCAATGCTGGAAAGAAATCCGAGTCTCCCTGTATTGATACCAAGAATTGGAACACCGGTATGACCCGCAATTGTAACAGTATCAAGTATGGTGCCATCTCCGCCAATAGAAATAAGCGCGACAAAACTTCCTCCTGTAAGATCCGATGTAGAAAAACTTTTTGATTCAGCTATTTTCAGACTGTGAGAATGGATGTATTCATTCAAATGTTCATGAAATAAAACCTCAATTTCATTTTCAATAAGATAGTTATGTAGCTCATTGAAAAATGTAACTTCTTTAGGGTTTTTAAGGAGTCTGGCGTAAAGTCCTACTTTCATATTTGCAGAAGGCATGAGCCTTTATTCTATAGTATTATGCATCAAAAGTAATCAAAAAAAACAAAAGCATTAACCGGATGCCATTTTATATTACAAAGGAGCAATAAAATGAAGGTAGAGAAAATGGTCGTTGTAACGGTTGATTGCATATTCAATTCTCACCACATAATTGTAGTAAAGAACCACATCTAACCCGGTACCATAGCCATACTGAAAGGCACCCGGCATTTTATTTACACCCGGATTAATTTCATTAAAAGTATTACCCGTTTTTACAACATAACCTGCATCATAAAACACTGTCATAAAAAGAGCAGCAGGCACTTCACGGTAATTTTTAATAAGCTTTTTGGTATAGTATTTTTTTTCAAGAAGTTTAAATTTGACATTGCTTTTTGCAAGTCCGTAACTGGTTCCGTCGATAACATAATATTCATAACCTCTCAGATAATCGGCATTGTATCCCAAAGCTCTGATATTGTTATAAGGAAGTGATTTTACAGTGGTATATCTGCCACCTGCTCCAATGCCTGTATACCAGCGAGGGGCTAGTTTGAAATATTTTGCTGCATAACCTTTCAGCATGAAATACTGATAGTTTTGTGTGCCCGGACTGAGCACTGTATTTGTAATTTCACCTTTAAAATAAAATCCTTTTAATGCATATCCTTTTATATCTCGTTTGTCGTAAACGACGCTGTAAGCCTGAAATATTTCTGACTGATGGGTTCCATCCAAAAGAAATCCGGGATTGACTGAATTTTTTATTACAGTATCTGAAATATTTGTATGTCTATAGCCGGCAGTAAGGTTGTGGTATAAAAATATTTTTCTTCGATATTGCAGAGAGGCTTCAACCCCAAGCCTTTTAATCAGAATATTATCATTACTTCTCAAAAACTGAACTTTGTCAAGATCTGTTTTATACCAGATTTCTTTGTTTTTGCTTGTTAAAAATGCAAAAGAAAGTCCCAGTGTTTTGCTTTTATTGATGTAAGGTATTTTATATGAAATGCCTGCTTCTTTTGTGTAACCACCTGCAAGTGTCAGTGTCATGGTTTCATTTCTTCCCCGCAGGTTATACCACTTTAATTGAAGTCCATAAATTACACGGCGGTAATCTCTTGTCAAAAACCACTGGTTAAAATTTCTGTCTGCAATATGTATAACAGGGATGGGCCAGACATACCAGCGTTCACTCACCTGAATAAATACAATACCATCTTTGGAATAAATTACAACTTCATTAAAAAGATTTGTGTTGAGTATCTGGCGCCTGCTCTGTTCAAAATTATTGTCCGTATAGGAAATGCTGTCACCGGTTTTAAAGGTCAGTTCGCGCAGTATTATTTGTGCACGGGTTTTTACATTTCCGGTAATATTAATTGAATCAACCGAGTAATAAATTTTAGCAATATTAATTGCTGTTTCAGATTCTTTAAAAGTATCATGAAAAGGCAGTACAGGCTCAGTTTGAGCCTTAATTGAAAAGGATATTAAAATGAATAAAAGAGCAGTAGTTATTTTCAAAAATA
>JACMRS010000028.1 GCA_014376345.1 Bacteroidia bacterium
AAAGAATTTCTACAGAAGCTTTTTATAGCCATTTCGAAACCCGCATCGGCATCTTTACAGGTTCGCATATCGGCAATCTGACTGACCTTCAGGCTGCCTTCAAAAGAGATACGCCATATTTGGTACGAGGATTCAGTTATACTATTAACAATCCTCAGCAACATGTTATTCATGATCTATTTAAATACAAGTCCACTATAAGGCTTTCTGCAAATAACAGTATTACGGGCATCTATGCCTTTCAGAAAAACCACCGTGAGGAGTATGATATTAAAAGAAATCCAAACAACAAAGCACCTGATTTTAATTACATTATCACTACCCAAACCCTTGATGTGTATTTGAGTCACCGAAAAATTCATGGTTGGAATCATACTGTTGGGCTCTCTGGAATTTTTCAAAGAAATTCTTATGAAGGAAGGTTCTTTATTCCGGGATTTTATAACCAGGGTGTGGGAGCTTATGGCATCTCAAAATACTCGATACATAAAATTGATTTCGAAGCCGGAATCAGATTTGACATGAAAAGTCTTGAAGCTTTTTACAACAAATACAATGTGCTTTTAAATCCGAAGTATTTGTATGCAAGGCCGTCGGCAACTGTTTCTGCTACCTACAAACCATCCACAATGTTCAGCCATGTTTTGATACTTTCTCACACATGGAGGGCGCCTTCTGCAAATGAACTTTACAGTGATGGATTGCATCTGAGTGTGGCAGCACTTGAAAGAGGCGATTCAAGTTTGAAACCTGAAACTTCAGAGCATATCAGTTACACTTTTAAAGTCAACACGAAACGATTGTATTTAGAGGCAGAAGTATATTCAAAATACATTTTGAATTTCATTAATCTGGTTCCCTCGTTTCCTGCGCAACTGACTGTGAGAGGAGCGTTTCCGGTGTTTAAATATACACAGACAGATGCGCTATTAAAAGGAATCAATGTGTCGGCAAAATATCAGGTCACTAAAAAATTGGCTGGCCAACTTAATGCTAATATGTTATGGGGAACGGATCTTATAAATCGCAATTACCTCTCTCAGATGCCCTCAGCAAGATTTGGAGGAAAAGCGATTTATTCAGTAAAAAAATTGTTTGTGAATTTCAATGCAGCATACACTTTAAGGCAATACCGTTATAACCTGAACAGTGATTATGTAGATCCTCCAAAAAGCTATGCTTTGTTTGGCATTGACATTGGAAATACATTTACAATCAAACATCACAGTATAAAAATTAATGCTTCTGTTACTAATATTTTTAACGCAAGCTACCGGGATTATTTAAACAGATTCAGGTACTTTACAGATGAGCAAGGCAGAAATTTTACTGTCAGAATAACAATACCAGTAGGCGAAAAAATAAATTAAGTTATATATTAAAATTACAACAAAATGAAAAATCAAATCAAAATCAGGCTTGTCGTAGCAGCTATTGCAGGCCTCCTGATTGCATCACAAGGTTGCAAAGGAAAAGATCCAATTCCTGCACCTCCAAACAACAATGAAACGGAACTGATCACAACTGTAACACTTATATTTACAGACAGCGCCAATTCAAATGATTTGCGTTTTGCAACATTCAATGATCCGGATGGAGAAGGTGGAAACGGACCAACACAGTTTGATACTGTAAAGTTAAAAGCAAACAGCACCTACACATGTGAAATTTTGCTTCTCGACAAAAGTAAAAACCCGGTTGACACGGTATCCAATCAGGTTAAAAAAGAAAATAACGACCACCAGTTTTTCTTCCACACACATATTGCAGACGTTGAGTTTAACTATCTTGATTTTGACACTCACACTCCACCCTTGCCTGTTGGACTATCAACGAAATGGAGAACAAAGTCTGCCGGTAAAGGATATGTACATGTCATTCTTAAGCACCAACCGGATGTAAAAAACGGCACTCTTGATCCCGGTGAAACCGATGCTGAAGTGGAATTTCCGATTGTTCTGGAATAATCCTATTTATAAGACGGCAGAAATTTATTCCGTCTCATTATTTTGCTTCTTGTCATTTTCAAAGTGCTTTTTTGGAAAATTGAAAAGGACGGAGGTAACCATCGGAACAAGAAATATCAGCACCGTAATTATAGAAATTCCTACATCTGCATTACTACTTGTAAGAATTTCAGATACCCTGCTGTTTTCATAAAAATGCTCATATAAAGACAATGTAAGTTTAATACCCAGAACACCTATCACAACAAATGCGCTTGTTTCAAGAAAAGGATAGTGCTCCATTAGTTTCACAAATCCCTGAGCTACAAAACGCATAGCCAGGATACCTATAAACACACCCAACCATATTAATATCACATTGTCTGTAAATGCCACGGCAGCAAAAACATTGTCAATTGAAAATGCCAGATCCATAATTTCTACTACAGCTACAGTAGCCCAGAAATTACCAAGCCACCCCACAATATGTGTGTAAAACCAATTCTTTTTTTTATCAATCACATCATCATGGTGCTTGACTGGTTTCCTTTTTTCGACCCACCAATTAATGGCAAGATATAAAAGATAAGCACCTCCTAAAGTTTTAAGCCACCAGATTTTGATAAGCCAGGTGGCAAAAAGCAAAGCAAGTCCTCTGAAAATATAAGCTCCGAAAATGCCATATTTTAGTGCTCTTTCGCGTTCTTTTTTAGGAAGATCCATTACCATAGTTGCCAGTACAGCTGCATTGTCAATGGATAAAAGACTTTCAATCAGAATCAAATTTCCAATAACTGCTAGGGATGGAAGGGGGTTGTCTAATATAAACTGGAATTGATCCTGAAGGGAGTACATGAATATTTTTTGAAATGCAAATATATGAAATGGGCATTTGAAGTAATAACTTTCTTAATTAAAAGCAGTTAAAATTTATTGTAACATTACATAATTAACTGCTGTTAATGTTTAATTATCTGCAAATAATAATTGGTTTAGAAACTCTCTCAGAAACAAAAAAATACAAGCCTTCAGGAAATGAAAACAGATTAATTTTATTAAAACCGGCATTAATATTTCCTTCCCATACAATTTGACCAACACTATTAATTAAAGATCCTTTTCTGTTTTCAAAACCTGAATTTGAAATATAAAGGATATCTGAAGAAGGGTTTGGGTAAATAATTAATGATGCATCAAAAAATAATGACGAGATTGCTGTGTTGTAATAAGGATGAGGATTGTAGCAATACGAACGCGACACAGAATCAGACCACCTTGCAGAAGCAGGATTGAGACCTTTTAATGAAATATCAGGATAACCAACCGATGGCCAAGGTGATTTAATTGACCATGAATTGGGTCTTGAAAGCAAGTATAATGATGAATCAGTTATCGATGAATTTCCCGCAGGAGTTACACTACCTTTTACATTATTAGCATAAGAAAAATTGCCTTTTCCCTGCAAAGTAAACATGCCATAAGGAAATGATTTATTGTTGACTTCGTTACCAATAAAAACAGTTGAATCTGCATTGGCAGTCGTCATGATAATTCCAAAAAGCTCGGCCCTGTTTCTGAAAAAAACATTGTGTGGGCCGTTTAATCCATGTGAATTATCAATTATAATATTCTGAACAATATTACCTTCAAAAAGATTGCTGTGAGGATAATTTCCGTGAAGAACAATGTCACCTGCAGAATTTGATGGCGTGCTGGTCCAGTTAGGTTCGGTGCTGAAATTATAAGAACTGACATTGCCATTTGCACCCGATTGAAACAACATACCGTGGCGTAAGTGATTGAAAATATTATCGGTTATCAGATTGTCGCCAC
The DNA here is from genome assembly GCA_014376345.1 of Bacteroidia bacterium. Taxonomy (GTDB): domain Bacteria; phylum Bacteroidota; class Bacteroidia; order NS11-12g; family UBA955; genus JACMRS01. The sequence continues at coordinate 3,780 of JACMRS010000028.1, forward strand.
TCGAAACCTGCATAGCAATTCCATAACCCTGACCATTTCCGCCATAGGCAAAGGCATGGTGAAAATAGCTTTGAGAAATTGTGCAATGAGTACTTGCATTTAATTCGATATGCGCAAAATTACAGTTCTCGGTTTCTATTCCTTTTATGCGGCAGTTGTCTGCATAACTCAATGCAATGGTGCTAGTCTGACCAGCAGAAGAATCTAAGCGCTTTATTTTCAGGCACTCGATTGAGCAATGACTGATCATATTCAGCTTTCGAATGGCAGGTTTAAGGTTCAATAAAAAATCTTTGCGCAAAGCATCTTCAAGAGAAATTACATTTCCTGAAACTGCACTGATTTTTACTACCTGAGCAACTGTTCCAAGTGCCCAATCTGAAAAAATCAGACTGCTGTCATTATGAGTAATCAGAATATGATCACCGGCATTAAATCCAGAAACATCCGCCACAGTAATTTGTTTTTGAAAACGTTTTGCTGGTAAAGTTAAAGCTGAGTTTTCTGTACTTTTAGACCCGGATATTGTAATGCAATTCTGCTGTCCTTTCAAATCAAATTTCAGGATTGTTGAACCCGCACCTTCGCCTTTAAGTCTTTTACCGGTAGGCAAAATAACAGACTTGTCAAAGTAATAATTTCCCGCAGGAAAATAAACTTCGCCTTCACCGGCTCCTAAAAACAACAAGGCCGAATCAAGTGATTTATTACAACTAATTACTCCCGAAATATCTGCACTGAAATTAAGTATTGAAATGCTTTTAACTGCCGCAAAAGAATCAGTCAATCCTGCCCTGCTCCAGTCTGAAAGCCGGGAAGCGGGAATAGTCTGCGCCCGTAAATTCAAGTGCATCAGCAGTGCCGATATCAATATTATTTTAAGAAAATTCATTATTTGATTTCTTTTTTAAATGCCATAAATTAAAAGTATAAATACAGGCTATCCATATCAGCGGCAACACAGGCATGGCAAATCTGGCGGCACCTAATGGACCGGTAATAAAACAAATATAG
>JACMRS010000282.1 GCA_014376345.1 Bacteroidia bacterium
CTACAGAGCCAACAGCAGAAATCCATTGAGTTCCTGTGCAAACGCCTTCGTTTTTTTCTTTAATTCCTAAATTTTTTAATGTTTGTGAAATTTTTGCAGATTGTTTCATTTTTTAACGCTTTATGCAAAAATAAGGATTTAAAATTCTTGAACGTGAATCAAATTTACTATTATTGCTTTATGAAAAAGTTATTTCTAATATTATTAATCATTTGTGGAACTTACAGTGTTTTTACAGCAGGTTGCAAAAAAGATAAAGTTGTTGATCAGCCGTCGGTTTCTGCAGACAGCACTTTTAATATAATTGAAGTTCAGACCTCAGAAGGCAACATGTATTTTCAGCTTTATGACGGCACACCTTTGCACAGGGACAATTTTCTGAAACTGGTAAATGACACATTTTTAAATGGCACTACTTTTCACCGTGTTGTTCCTGATTTTGTCATCCAGGGAGGTGATCCTAATTCTAAAAATTCTGATTCAACTGATGATGGTAAGGGCGGACCCGGTTATACAATTCCCGCAGAAATTAATACAAATCTTTACAAGCACGATTATGGTGCAATTGGTGCGGCAAGGGATAATAATCCTGCAAAAAGTTCGAGCGGTTCTCAGTTTTATGTAGTTGTAAATAAAAGTGGCACTCATTTTCTTGATGGAAATTATACTGTTTTTGGAAAAGTAGTTAAAGGAATGGATGTGGCAGTTGCTATTGCATCGAAACCGCGAAATGCAAATGACAGGCCTTTTAAAGACATTAAAATGCGGACCAAAAAACTGAATCTGACAAGAGCTCGGTTTAAAGCAGATTACAATATAATTTTCTAATAAATTAAAGTTCTGAAAGTTGCCCGATTATACTTATTTGAAGTGTAAATGATTACCTTTGCAATCTTTTAAATACAAAATGAGCACAAACAGAACATTTACCATGATTAAGCCTGATGCAGTAGCAAACGGTCACATTGGCAACATTTTAAACGATATCAATACTGCAGGCTTTAAAATTATCGGTCTTAAGTATATGAAACTATCTAAGGAACAAGCTCACGCATTTTATGCTGTACACAGCGAGCGTGGTTTTTTTAATGACCTGGTTTCATTTATGAGCAGTGGTCCGATTGTAGCTGCAATTCTTGAAAAAGACAATGCTGTTGAAGATTTCAGAAAACTTATTGGTGCAACTAATCCTGCAGAAGCAGCTGAAGGTACAATCAGAAAAAAATATGCTAAAAGCATTGATGCTAACGCAGTTCACGGAAGTGATAGTGATGAAAATGCGCAGATTGAAGGTAACTTTTTCTTTTCGCAGTTCGAAAGATTTTAATTTAAGTCGACTTGAGCCAGAAAGGTTCAGTTTCTGCTAAGGTTTATTTACGGCCACTGCTGTATTCGCTGCTTCTGGCAGCAGGTATAGGTATTGGAGTGGGAATTAATATTCCGGCAAAAGATAAATTTTCGCAGATACTCAACATCATTGATAAAGATTATGTTGATTCTGCCGAACGAAGCAGACTTGAAGAAGATGCTATAAATGGAATGCTTGCGGAACTTGATCCGCACAGCACCTATATTCCGCAGAAATATGTAGAATTTTCTCAGCGTCAGTTAAGAGGAAATTTCGAAGGAATTGGCGCAGAGTTTTTTATTTTTAACGATACTGCTGTGATAATGAGTATGGCAGAAAACGGTCCTGCAATGCTGGCCGGGTTGCAACTTGGCGACAGACTTATAAAAGCAAATAATACGCTTCTTACCGGAAAAGATCTCGACAATCACAAGATAACTGATGCAGTAGCCGGTGTTAAGAAAACCATAATCAATGCTGTAATTTACAGAAGGCGGGAAAAAAGAAGCTTCAGCGTAAACATAACCAGAGAAGTAGTTTATTACAAAAGTGTTGATGTTTATTATCTTGCAGATGCTACCACAGGTTACATTAAAATAGACAGGTTTGCTGCTAATACACATACCGAGTTTTTAATTGCAATTAATGCACTTTTAAAAAGTGGCATGAAAAATCTGATAATAGATTTGCGTGACAATGGGGGCGGATTGCTATCTGAATCAGTTAAAATCGCAAATGAATTTCTGCATAAAAATCAACAAATAGCTTATACACTTGGTTTGCACCGAAAAAGGGAAAATTATGCAGCAGATGGAAAAGGGGTTTTTAAAGAAGGTAAAATAATCTGTCTTATTAATCAAAATACAGCAAGTGCTAGTGAAATTCTTTCCGGATGCCTTCAGGATAATGACAGAGCAGTTATTTTAGGTAACCGCTCATTTGGAAAAGGACTGGTTCAGGAACCATTTTTGTTAACCGATGGCTCATCTTTAAGATTGACTATTGCAAGATATTACACACCAAGTGGCAGGTGTATCCAAAAACCTTACGGAAATAATATTGAACAATACCGCAATGAAATTTACCGCAGAAATGAAAAAAGTGATACTCTTGATTCTGCTTCAATTTCTGGGAAGGGGTTTTTTACCAATGGTGGAAGGCCAGTGTTTGCACAAGGCGGTATCAGTCCTGATGTCATTTTACGCGATACTATTGCGGATAGTACAGAAATTGAAACCATTATGCCCGGACTTTTTTACAGCAGGATGTTTGAACTTTTTGAATTTGATGAATGTGCTTCTCAGGAAAAATATCTTAAAATACACAGTAAAAGTGTTGTGGAACTTGTTAGAAATTTTGAAGTAAGCGACCAGATGGTAATGAGATTTATTTCTTCTGCAAAAAAAGTTATTTATCTTAGAAATTTAAGATATTCAAAAAAAACCGCCTCACTGATTAAAAAACATTTGAAGGCTACTTTTGCACTGAAAATATTTGGTGAAAAAGGATA
>JACMRS010000283.1 GCA_014376345.1 Bacteroidia bacterium
ACCACTCACCATCAGTCCCCAGAAAGCATCACGCTCACCAAAATTTATTGGTCCGTCCATATAAGTAACCTGTTTTGAAAGAAGCCAGTTTTTGCATGCATCAAATAACATAAATGCCCAATCGCGGTTATTTGCGACCTCAAAAAAGCCCATGCCTCCTGCTTTTTCAGTTTTAGCAGCATCTGCGAAGGTGTAAAAGGCGGCAACTCTTCCAACAGGCTCTTCACCATCATAAAGTATCCATCGGATAGCTTCACCATTGTTGTAAGTTAAGTTTATTTTAGGATTAAAAACCTGCGCAATGTCCGCATCCAGCGGCATTATGTACTCAGGATCGTTTTTATATAAAAGCTTTGCGCTCTGAATAAATGTGTCAGAAAGTTTTGGAGTTGTTACTTCAACTAATTTTATCATTAGGGTTAAATTATTCTGCAAAATTACTAAATATAATAAATTAACTTTACCTGTTTTTTGATTGACAAACGTTTTGTTATTTTGCAGAACTAAAAAATTACCCGCGGAAGTCCGCAAAAACCTTTACTGATGGGAAGAATATTTGAAACAAGAAAGCATGTAATGTTTGCCCGTTTCGACAAAATGTCGAAAGCGTTTACCAAATTCGGGCGTGAAATTGCCATTGCTGTTAAAACCGGTGGTGAAGATCCGGACAGCAATTCGAAGTTACGCGTGATTATTCAGAATGCCAAAGGCGCCAATATGCCCAAGGACAGGATTATGGCAGCAATTAACAGGGCAGCCAGTAAAGATGAAAGTAACTATTCTGAAGTAATTTATGAGGCGCACGCTATGAAAGGTGTGGGACTTGTTATTGAAACAGCTACCGATAATCCAACCAGAACAGTTGCAAATATCAGGATGTACCTTAACAGAGGTGGTGGAGAACTTGGAAAATCAGGTGCTTTAGACTTTGCTTTTGAACGCAAAAGTATTTTTGTTATAAATACCGAGGGAATAAATCCTGAAGATCTTGAACTTGAACTGATTGATTTTGGGTTAGAAGATATTGAGATTGAAGGTAATGAAATGGTTTTGACTGCTTCTTTTACTAATTTTGGAGCAATGCAGAAAGCTTTGGAAGAAAGACATATCAATATTATCAGCAGTGAGTTGCAGAGAATTCCTACCTCTATTATAGATGTTTCTGAAGATGAAAAAAATATTGTTCTGGCACTGATAGAAAAGCTGGAAGATGATGACGATATTCAGCGTGTATTTCATAATATGTCATAAATAAAAAATTGAAAAAGCTTTCTCTATTAGTAATTATCAGTGCCTTTGCTTCCTGTAATTCAGGAATTAACAGGCAATCTGATTCTTCCGATGGCTTTGCTGATTCTAATTCAAAGCTGGTTGATCTGTCACTGAATAGTGATGAACGTTTTGAGCAGACTGTTAAACCGGTTCCAAACCGTTTTAATGATACTTTATCAGAAATAATATCATTTGTTATAGGTAAATTTAATACAGACAGTGTTGCAGACACAGCCTATTTAATGCAACCTTCGGCCTACCGTTATACCATTAATCGCAAGGGTAGGATTGACAGTGTAAAGAATACTTTTTTGTTTGTAAGATTTTCCTGTAATCTGCCTTACCTTGTCATCAGTCACACTTATGAAGGTATTATTATTAAAGTTGATGATATTGATAACAATGGTATCGATGAATTGTTATTTGAGCCGGAATGGGTGCAAAGTTGCTGGAGCAGAGTAGATCTTTACAGATTTCACGGAGGATTTTGGAAGAAAAGTTTTACGGCACCATTTTACAGGTGTGGTAACAATTATACACCACGAATAGAAAAAGACAATTCGGGATTGATTACTTTGTATTCTAATGCAGAGAAAATTGATACAACTATTACAGCAAATGATACGCTGATTAGTTATCAGGGTGTGGAAGAGCGACCCTACAGGTTCAGACTGGATTAATTGATTTCTGATTTCTGATTTGAGATTTTAGATTTGTGATTTGGGTATTTGTATAATGTAGGGGCACACGGCAGTGTGTCCACCAAGATGAGGAATTGCTGATTTTAGATTTGTGATTTTGAAGATTTTGTCATTTTGAACAAAATTCTGTCTCGGCTTAGCTGAGATACAGAAT